>JAXEBU010000101.1:0-24558 GCA_034093895.1 Candidatus Choladocola sp.
GTAGTGGTAGCAGGTTTCTTCGGATTTATGAACGGTTTCCTGATTTCAAAATTCGATATGTTTCCGTTCGTAGTAACGCTTTCCATGCAGCTGATCGTTCGAAGTATTGCACAGATTATCAGTAACGGTCAGGCCGTATCCATGGCAGAGCCGACCTTCAAGGAAATTTACTCCGGAAAATTCTTCGGCGTTATTCCGAGACCGATTATTTATCTGGCAGTTGTTGTAATTATCATGTATATTGTCATGCACTGGACACGATTTGGCCGCTACGTATACGCAGTCGGCGGAAATGTGAATGCGGCAATTGCTTCCGGTGTCAATGTTCTGTGGACCAAGACACTTGTATACACCATCAGTGGTGTTCTGGCAGGTCTGGCTGGTATTATTATGACAAGTAAGACGGGTTCTGCACAGTCCAATATCGGTGTTGGATACGAGACGGATGCCGTTGCAGCCTGTGTACTTGGCGGAACGTCTTTTGCCGGCGGTATTTCCACTGCACCGGGCGTTCTCCTTGGAGCAATCATCATCGGATGTATCTACAACGGCATGAACTTCCTGCAGATCAATTCCTACTATCAGTCACTGACAAAAGGTGTTGTAATCATCGGTGCCGTACTGCTTGATATGGTAATGAATAAGAAGAACCGTTAAACCTTATTATGAATGACACAGAGCTTGTCCGAAGTTCTGTTGTTATAAAAACTCAAAAACTATATAAAAGGAGGATTTACTTATGAAACTGAAAAAATTTATGGCACTCTCAATGGCAGCAGTTATGGTTGCCGGAACAGCAGTTGCAGCTGTATCCGCTGAGGAAGCAAAACCGGGCGATAAGAACGGCGATGGCAAGATCGTAGTTGGTTACATCTCCAAGAACCTGGTTGACCCGTTCCATGTGCCGATCAATGACACAGCAGAAGGCCTTCTCAATGGTCTCGTTGAAGACGGAACCATCGATGAGTTCACCGGTATCCTGGATGGAAATACAGATGGTGCAAAACAGTGTGACCTTGCTCAGGACTGTATCAACATGGCATGTGACTATGTTATCATCCTTCCGGCTGAAGCAGTTGCTTCTGACCCGGCTGTAACATCTCTGGTAGATGCAGGAACAGCAGTTGTAGTTGTTAACTCCAAGACAGACAGCACAGACGATCTGGCTCTGACATACTGTGGATCTGATGACGTTTACGCCGGTGAGCTGATGGGACAGTACATCGTAGATTCCTGCCCGGATGGCGGTACTTATGTACATCTTCAGGGTATTATCGGAAACTCCGCACAGATTCAGCGTGGCGAAGGTATCCTGAATATCCTTGGCGACAATGAGAAATTCACAAGCGCCGGCGACGTTCCGTGTGAGTGGGCAGCTGACAAGGCTGTAAACGCAGCTCAGGACTACATTGCTCAGTATGGTGAGGATCTTGTAGCTATTATCTGTGATAACGATGATATGTCATCTGCAGCACAGGGCGAAGCTAATGCTGAAGGACGTGAAGACATCGTTTGTATCGGTGTTGACGGAAACCAGGGACCGCTTTCCATGATCAAAGAAGGCACACTTGGCGCTACAGTTCTTCAGGACGGCGTTGGCCAGGTAACAGCTGGTGTTGATGCAATCGTTGCTGATATCAAGGGCGAAACAGTAGAGAAAGAATACACAATCCCGTTCGTACTTGTAACATCTGAGAACGTTGATGAGTATCTTCAGTAATCAGTGATCTGAAACATTCAACAGGCGGAACTGTCTGAAATCAGAAGGGCCGTTGCAGAATGATGATCAGGGATTTCTGTATCCGGTGTTCACCTTGTCTTTCCGACACATGTCCGCACAAAACGGATAAAATCCGTTCTGTGCGAGACATCTGTCTCAGACATGGGTACACCCGGATAGCAGAAATCCCTTTTTTATGCTTTTATTCCAATCACAGAAAGTTCACAAATTTATCAGCACTCATCTCTTGACAGTGCTAATAATACGTGTTATATTACGGATAGAACAAAGGAGGAGCAAAAAGAAGCAATGCAAAGCTCCAAACCTTGTTTCTGGTAATAATAACACCGCGGATTTCTCCGACAGTGCGAAACACATTTGACATCTTTTAATGAAAGGGGATCTGTTTTATGTTAATGCCCAGTATTTTTGGAGAAAACTTATTTGATGAATTTTTTAGTGATCCGTTCTTCGGACATGAGTCCAAATCGAATGATCTGATGAAGACAGATGTGAAAGATACCGAAAACGGATATGAAATTACAATGAATCTTCCGGGAGTAAAAAAGGAAGATGTAAGAGCGGAACTGAAAAATGGGTACCTCACCATCAACGCATCTTCTGCATCCGATAAAGAGGAAAAGGGTAAAGACGGAAAGTATATCCGCCGTGAACGTTATACCGGTTCCTGCAGCCGGAGCTTCTATGTGGGTGAAGAAGTAAAGCAGGAGGACATAAAAGCAAAATTCGAAGATGGCACTTTGAAGATGCTTGTTCCGAAAAAAGAGGAAAAACCGACTGTGGAAGATAAAAAGTATATTGCGATCGAAGGATAAATGGCAGAAGGGGATGTGCATCCGGAAGGGGTACATCCCCTTCTGTTATGTCAGGTTAAAAGAAACCAGTCGATTTTACAGATATTTTACCGAAACAGGATAGTTATCCGGATTCATATAAAGTAGACTGAACAGGTAATACTACAGGCTCATACAATACAGCTTACAGAGGTGGAAGATTATGGATCAACTGAGAGAGAAAAAGGGATTTATCTGTGATATGGACGGAGTGATTTATCACGGCAATCAGCTGCTGGAGGGAGTAAAAGAGTTTGTGGAATGGCTGTACAGAGAAGAAAAGCGTTTCCTGTTTCTGACGAATGCCAGCAGCCGGTCTCCGAAGGAGCTGCAAAACAAACTGGCGAGACTTGGACTGGATATTGCAGAAGAGCATTTTTACACCAGTGCTCTGGCAACAGCAAAATTTCTGCAGAGTCAGGCTCCGGGATGCAGTGCGTATGTGATAGGTGATCATGGACTGTTTAACGCATTATACGATGCCGGAATTACAATAAATGATGTGGATCCGGAATATGTGGTGGTGGGTGAGACTACGGGATACGGATACGAGCATATTCTGAAGGCTATGAATCTGGTGAATGCAGGTGCTAAACTGATTGCAACCAATACAGATATCACAGGTCCGGTGGAGGGCGGCATTGCTCCGGCATGCAGAGCTTTCGTAGCGCCCATAGAAGCGACAACGGGGAAAAAAGCGTATTACGTCGGAAAGCCGAATCCGCTGATGATGAGAACGGGGCTTCAGATTCTTGGTGTTCACTCGTCAGAGGCAGCAATGATCGGTGACAGAATGGATACCGATATCATTGCCGGTATTGAAACGGGGCTTGATACAGCACTTGTACTGTCGGGTGTTTCCACCATGCAGTCTGTAGACGAATTCCCGTACCGGCCAAGGCTGATTTTGAACGGGGTAGGGGATATTCCTGCATAATCGAAACAGAAGGACGAACGGAAAATAAACAGAGCAGATGAAAAGAACGGGAAGTATCCGCTGCATTGTGGAGACCTTCCCGTTTTTGTAAAATGAAACAATGACAACTGCCGTTTTTTGCATTATAATCAAAGCAGAAACGTACCGGATATCAGAGGATGCGGCTGTGAGGTGAAAAACGATATATGAACTGAACACTGATACCGGACGCAGGATAGAGCAGGGAGAACACTGCAAAGTCAATAGTTTTAAGGCTTTGGAAAAAGCGGGAAGAACAGGAACAGGAAAAATATATTTGTTTGGATTGATTAGGAGAGCGTGATGGAGAAGAATAATAAGTATCAGATCGGAACGAAAGAAAACAGAACATTTTTACAAAAAGCGGGAGCGGAACTGCTGGACTTTGGACATCAGTTCCCATCGCCTGGCGGTGGTTCCTGGTATCTGGGTGATGACGGAACGCCGTGGAAGGAGCGGAACCGGGAGACGTGGATCACATCCCGTATGGCGCACGTTTACAGCATCGGCTGTCTGCTGGGACATGAAGGCAGCGAAGAACTCGTCGATGCAGCCCTTCGGGGCCTGAAGGGCGAGCTGAGAGATAAAGAGAATGGCGGATGGTATGCAGGTCTGACGGCTGAGGGCGGAATTGTTCCTGATAAACAGTGCTACGCGCACGCATTCGTGATTCTGGCAGCCTCGTCGGCAATGCTTGCGGGAAGGCCGGGAGCCGGACAGCTGCTGCAGGAAGCTCTCGAGCTGTATGACAGGCGGTTCTGGAATGAAGAAGAGGGAATGTCCTGTGACACGTGGAATACGGAATTTACGGTAATGGACGATTATCGCGGCATCAATGCGAACATGCATACGGTGGAAGCCTTCCTTGCTGTGGCAGATGCTGCCGGACTGGAGCAGTACAGGGAGCGTGCAGGCCGCATTATCCGCAGGGTGATCGGCTGGGCAGAAGAAAATGAATGGCGCATTCCGGAGCACTTTACGAAGGACTGGAAACCGGATCTGGAGCGGAATAAAGAGAAGCCGGACGATCCCTTCAAGCCTTACGGAGCAACACCCGGTCATGGAATTGAGTGGGCCAGACTGATTACCCAGTGGGCATTGTCCACGTACAGAGGAGATACGCCGGATGCACGTTCCTGTGTAAAAGCGGCAGAAAGTCTGTTTCAGAGAGCTGTGGAGGATGCATGGAACAGAGACGGTGCTCCCGGACTGGTTTACACGACAGACTGGAAGGGAAATCCCTGTGTACACGACAGGATGCACTGGACACTGGCGGAGGCGATCAATACGTCTGCTGTTCTTTACCGCGTGACCGGAAAAGAGCAGTATGCGGATGCATATGCACAGTTTATGCAGTATCTCGATGAAACAGTGATGGATCACGTAAACGGGTCCTGGTTCCATCAGCTGGACAGGAAGAATCAGCCCATCGGAACTGTCTGGCCGGGCAAGTCAGATATTTACCATGCACTGCAGGCTACGCTGATCCCGTACAGCCAGGTGGATCTGTCCATTGCACGGGCCATCCGGGATGAAGTAAGGGAAAAAAAGAAAGGGGAAAAGCCTGTATGAAAAGAAACAAAGTGATTGTTGCAGGCCATATCTGTATTGATTTTACGCCGGCATTTGAATGTGAAAAGCAGAAAAAGATTGAAACCATTCTGGCTCCGGGAAAACTGATTAACGTGGGCAGTGCGCAGTTTCATCCGGGCGGAACGGTTGCGAATACGGGGCTTGCCATGAAATTTCTGGGAGCAGATGTTTCTCTGATGGGCAAAACCGGCAAAGATGCGTTCGGAGCCATGCTGCTGGGGGAGCTGGAAAAACACGGATCGGCAGATGGCATGATAATTTCAGAGGGGCAGGAGACTGCTTATACAGTGGTACTTGCCATTCCGGGGATTGACCGTTTCTTCCTCCACCATACAGGAGCGAACGATACGTTCCGGGCAGATGATATTGATTACGATAAATGCAGGGAAGCGGTGCTTTTCCATTTCGGATATCCGACGATTATGGCTGAGATGTACCAGAATGGCGGAAAAGAGCTGACGCGTATGTTCTCACAGGTAAGGCAGTGCGGCTGTCTGACTTCTCTTGATATGTCGGCAATAGAGGAGAATTCGGAGGCTGCCGGTGTCGACTGGGTTCAGATCTTCGAAAATACACTGCCTTATGTGGACTTTTTCCTTCCCAGTGTGGAGGAACTCTGTTTTGCCATTGATCGGGAACGGTATCATCGTCTTCTGGCAGCGGCAAACGGAAGGGATATGGCGGAAGTGGTTTCTGTTGAGGAGGACGTAGTGCCGCTGGCTGATCGCCTTCTGGAGATGGGATGCAAAGTGGTGATGATCAAGTGCGGCGCACCGGGCTTTTATTACAAGACGGCAGAGCACAGTGCTTTTCTTGAGATGGAGAAAAATTCGGGAATCGATTTTTCCGCTTTTGCAGGCAGAGAAGGATTTGAAAGAAGCTACGTGCCGGAAGCCGTGGTATCGGGTACCGGTGCAGGGGATACAACGATTGCCGCTTTTCTGACTGCCATGATCCAGGGGTATCCCTTTGAAAAATGTCTGCAGCTGGCAGCGGCGACGGGAGCCTGCTGTGTTGCAGCCACAGATGCACTGAGCGGTTTGAAACCTTTTGCAGAGCTGGAGCAGAAAATTTCTGCCGGATGGGAGAAAAATGATTTCTAATACAGATAATATGGATTTATACAGGCATAAAGTACAGTATTATGAGACGGACCGGATGGGAATTGTCCATCATTCCAATTATATCCGGTGGATGGAAGAGGCCCGGATCGATTTTTTGAGCCGGATCGGCTGGGATTATGAACGGCTGGAGGAAATGGGCATTATCTCTTCCGTGACGGCGGTCGCCTGCAGCTATAAAAGAAGCACCACATTCGGAGATACGGTCGGCATTGGTGTTTGTGTGGAAGAATTTAAAGGAGTAAAGCTGAAACTCCGGTATGAGATGAAAAAGGGGGATGAACTGGTCTGTGAAGGTCACTCCGAACATTGTTTTCAGAATAAAGAAGGAAGACTGATTTCGCTGAAACGGGAATGTGAGGAGCTGTCTCTCCTGTTAATGAATTTGGCAGACAGATCCCCGGAAAAGTTGGATGATTAATAGAAAATTAAGAAAAACTGTCAGAATAATTCAGGAATAAACCGTGCTGAGACTGTAAATATATGGTATACTCTTGATGCTGAAAAGCATATATCTGAAGAATTGGGAGGGTTTATAAAATGATGAAAAAATTATTCAGGGGATTTCTTCTGGCAGTGAGCTGCTGTACACTCTTTTCTGTTTCGGCTGCAGCAGATTCAGAGAAAGATTTTATCACACCGGACGGAGTACTGTCGCTGGAGCTTCCGGATGACAGCTGGCAGCAGATTCCGGATGTTGATACATGGGTGACATTGTCCAATGGCAGTGATGTGATTACGGTATACCATCTGAGCAACGGTGAAATACTTCCGACGGCTGTCGTGGCAGACAGTACATATTCAAATGTCTGCCAGATGTTTCTCTCCAGCCGGAATGAGGTATTTGTGATAACCGGTTCTGCAGGAAATGAATCGGATTTTGAGGACGTGAGAGAGGCAGTTGAGAGCGCGGAAATTCTGAAAAAAGATACGAAGCTGGCCGTTGCAAAGGAACAGCAGACGGCGGGCGCCGGAAACAGCGGCGTGGAAGCGCTGAACAAGACGTGTTATGTAACCTGCAGCAGCCTGAATGTCCGCGCCGGAAGCAGCGGTTCGGCTGAGGTGCTGGGAACGCTTGCCTTTGGTTCTCCGGTTTCGGTGACAGGGGCAGCGAAAGAAAACGGAGCGTATACCGGATGGTATCAGATTTCCTATCAGGGCAGAACAGGATACGTTTCTTCGGAGTATCTCTCTGGTACAAAGCCGTCCGGGCAGGACACCGGCTCGGGTGCCGCAGCTGTGGGAAGCACGAAGGAGCTGTATTATGCCAACGGGAATACGGTAATCATTAAAAGATATTCTGACGGTTCCTGGAAGGATGACGGAGGGCTTGTGTATACGACGGCTTCGGAGGATGGTTCTGTATGGACAAACTCAGAAGGCAGCCGACTGACCATTTATGATCCATGGGAGGCGGGCGAGCTTCCGCAGGCCAATGAGGACGTGCGGTATCTGGTCAATACGGAGACGGGGCAGACGGTGACAGTCTACGAGACCATTGACGGCGACTGGATCGATAAAGCGGCTGACAAATATTTTCTGAGAGAAGACGGACTCTGGATGGATCCGTACGGAGGAGAGTGGGCAGAGCAGTAAAACAGATTGCATCATAATAACGTATGTTGGGAGGGAATGTTATGAAATGTAAAAAGAGCCTGATTTTCGCAGTGCTGATGATTTTTATGCTGAGTTTTGTCCCGGTATCTGCCAGGGTGGGCACGAATGATTATCCGTATTCTTCGGAGGGCGTGGATCCCTGGAATTTTTACAAATTAAACTGTACTTCATTCGCTGCCTGGCGGCTGAATAATGACTGCGGTATTCCCTTTACGAATCAGTATCGGGGTGTAACCTGGGGAGACGCAAAAAACTGGGGAAATGCGGCAGCATCTGTGGGTATTCCTGTTGATAAGAATCCTCAGCCGGGTGACGTGGCTGTCTGGACAACGGGCGGCCAGGGGCATGGACACGTTGCATTTGTTACAAACGTGTCCGGAAGTAATGTAACGGTGGAAGAGTATAACTGGAACGTATATCATGGATACGGGCAGAGAACTGTCAGTGTGTCGAAACCTTCCTGCTATATACATTTCAGGTATCTGAAGCTGAATAAAAATGAAGTTACTCTGTATGGCAAAAAGGGAACAACCATTTCTGCCACATCATCCGGAAACAGCAGTGTCGTCACCTGGAAAAGCAGCAGACCCGAGCTGATTCAGGTGAAAGATGGAGTACTTACTGTGAAGAAGGCACTCCCGGAGGGCGCCATGGATGCAAAAGTGACGATTACGGCATCTGCCAATGGCCTCACAGAGAAATGCGTTGTGACACTGAAACCGGGACAGCTTACCTTCAGCAGCAAAACAAAGACTGCTGTGGCAGGAACTTCTGTACATATGAACAGTGCTCTGACGAAGAAGGGAATAACGGATGAGGTTTCCTATTCAAGCAGCAATACGTCTGTTGCCACCATTTCCGCAGCGGGAGTGCTGAAGCCGAAGAGCTCCGGAAAAACGAAGATTACGGCAAAGGCAAACGGATACAAAACTGTCTGCACAGTAACTGTGAAGCCTTCTGTTAAACTGTCTGCTTCTTCGAAAACGATCAAAAAAGGCGGTAAGTTTACATTAAAAGCCACTGTGAAGGGCATAAAAAAGAAGGTGTACTGGACGACCTCCAATAAAAAAGTTGCTGTTGTTTCGTCTGGCGGTACAGTTACTGCAAAAGGCACCGGAAAAGCGACGATTACGGCGTATATCAAAACATCTGAAGGGACGTACAGGGCGACCTGCAGAATTACCGTAAAACTGACTACCGCAGATCTGGAAGCTCTGGTACAGAAAGCTGTAAGGAAGAAATATGGCAGCAAATACAAGGCAATGCAGTTCAGCTACGCCAACAGTGGTATGCTGAATTTTACTGTCAGATATCAGGGAGGAAGTTCGGCTAATGTTTATGTAACCATGGGACAGATTAATCCGAAGACGGGAAAAGTGACTTTCTGGTAATATATATGAGACAAAAACTGTATTCTGGCTGAAAGAAGGCGTGTGGGGCTGCGGCAGAAACCATGAAGGATTTCTGCACAGCCCTTTGTGCGTAATAAAGGAGGTGTGTATCATGTGGCAAAAGAATAATCCGGAGGAGCTTCCGACGGAAGCAAAGATACTGATTGTCAACGGCCGGACGCTGGTTGATGAGACGCGAAGCCGGATGAAGGGAAAAGGACTGGATCTGACAGGAAGACTGCAGCTGAGAGATGATTGTGATGCAGTTGAAAAGCATATTAAAAAGCTGCAGAGGAACAAATGGCAGTCAGAGGATATTGAAAAACTGAGACTGGCCATTGTTCGTCTGCAGACGACTTCGGGTGAAATACTTCGCCGCAGGGAAACGGAAGGCTGATATACAGATCATGTCTTCCGTGGACAAATGATCCGTGTCATAGTATAATAAAAGAACAGATATTTTGTGCGGTATTATGAAAATGGGGGTGAATTTTATGCTGCATGAAGTGAAGTTTCAGTCTTTTAATGAACGCGATACGGTGTACGGATGGATTTATGTTCCGGCAGCAAAACCAAAGGGAATTGTGCAGATTGTGCATGGCTTCGGAGAGCATTCCAGAAGATATCTCCACATGATCGTAAAGTTTATGGATGCCGGATACATCGTAGCGGCAGATGATCATGTGGGTCATGGAAAAACAGCCATGGAAAACGGTACCTGGGGTGACTGGGGAGAAAAGGGCTTTCATACCATGATGGAAGATGAGCACAGCCTGAAAAAACTCGTCAGTGAAAAATATCCCGATCTTCCGTATTTTCTGTTCGGGCACAGTATGGGCTCCTTTATCGTGCGGGACTTTGCGGCAAAATATGGAGAAGAACTGGCCGGAATTACCATTTGCGGAACGGCAGGTGTGTTCCGGGGAGCGCAGGAGTCATCAGAAAAGCTGGAAAAGATAATAGAAGCTGGCAGGGGGAAGGATTCCGACCCGGAGGTTACGGCAGAATTGCTGGGATGGATGTGTGAGCGTTGCGGAGAGATTGCCATTGGAAATGAATGGATCTGTGCGGATCCGTACGTGCAGCGCGATCATGCGGAGGATCCTTTTGACGCGTTTACGAAGCCGACGACAAATTTGTCCATGCTGTATTTTACACAGATGATGACATATATTACGGGGACGCAGTGGGCTGAAAAGGTGCCGCAGAATCTGCCGGTTTACAATATCGGTGGAGATCAGGATCCCGTAGGTGAATACGGAAAAGGAATATATGAGGTTACCAACTGGCTTTACCAGACAGGACACACCGTAAAAACAAAGGTTTATTCCGGTTATCGTCATGAAATTCATAATTACGCAGAGATCAAAGATGAGGTTGAAGCGGGAATCGTAGCGTTTATGGATGGAATACTGTAAATGTGAGAAGCTTTTCAGAAACAGTGTTCCTACGGGAAAAATTGGAAAGCTGCCGGATCTGAACGCATAGGGCCGGCAGCTCTCACGGTGTTTTGTCAGATTAGTGTTTTTATTTTGCAAATTGTAGAAACAAAATAAAAAAATAAATTTTTTTAAATTTGTTATTGACTTATGAATAGTTCTTTGCTATAATTCCTTTTGTTCGCGGAAGTGTCGGAATTGGCAGACGAGCAAGACTAAGGATCTTGTGATCAATGCGATCGTGTGGGTTCAAGTCCCATCTTCCGCAGCCTATCTAAGAAGCTGGAATGCTTGATTTATCAAGCGTTCCGGTTTTTTTCTTTGTCCGGAATTCAATTACCTTCTGGTTCCCCTTGGTGCCCTTATGTCCTTTGATATCAGACAGACGCAATGGCTGACCTGAGCATTTGTATTCTTTCTGAACGCTAATGCATGTATTGGTATGTATATGCATAAAAGCTTTAAGCAGAAACGTTTCTGTTTTCGAACGAATATGTGATATTTTGAAATTAGTGATTCAAAATGTGCCGGTTTAAGTAAATGTGAAACTCTTATGTTTTTTCGTAATCTGATTGACATTGTATACAGGAGTCTCTATAATGTAAATGATTATTTGCATTTTCCTGCGAAGGGAGGGGATGTATTGCGTACCGTGAATGAAGAAGAACGCAGGGCAAAGAAAACAGAAATCATGGAAAAGAGTTTCGAATGCTATGCTGAACATGGGCTTTACGGGACAGGGATGAAAGCTCTGGCAAAGTATTGCGGATGCAATATTACGATCTTTTACAGGCATTTTGAAAACCTGGATGACCTGATTATCCAGTCCACCGCACACTGTATGGGCAAGGTGGAAGAAGAATTCATGGCGAAAGCCCCCACGGATGTCGAGAGCTTATGGCAGTTCATTGACGAGATACCATACTGGACGGCAGAAAAGCACGGGAAGAAGTACCGCCTGATGTACCAGATATACACCCATCCAAAGTACAGGAGGTACGGACAGGAATTCTTTGACGGTGTTACGGAGAGGTATACAGAATATGCAAAATCCCTGGAAGGGAAACTGGGTATTCCATACCAGAAACTGACACCGCTGATTTTCATTCTGGTACGGGCATGTGTGCATTATGCACTGTTTGAGAATGAGTTCTATCTGAAATCGCAAATAGAGGTTCTGAAGGAAACCCTTGGAATGTTTATTGAAAAGTATGGCAGCGGTGAAGCTGCAGAGCAAAAGGAGGAAACATTATGAAAAAAGGTTCTTGAGTCTGGCAATGGCGCTGTGCATGGTACTGTCCTTACTGCCGGCAGCAGCGTTTGCTGACGAAAATGCAGAAACACCTGTGTGTACCTGCGAAGAAGCCTGCACGGCGGAAGAGATGGACGCAGAGTACCCGGTCTGCGGTGCAGAGGGTGCAGCTGTTGAGGATTGCTGTAAGTATGCTGAAGCGATAAAAGAAGAATCTGCAGAAGCAGCAACGCAGTCGGAGACAGAAGAATCAGAAGAAGGCGGTTCCGAATCAACCGGTTCCGAAACAGCTGATTCAGAAACAGTTGAGTCAGAAGAAGCTGATCCGGAAGCAACAGGATCAGAAGCAGCGGTGTGTAACTGTGAAAATTCCTGCACGGCGGAAGGTATGAATACGGAGTGCCCGGTCTGTGGCGCAGAGGGTGCAGCAGTGGAAAACTGTGGGAAGTATATTGCACCTGTAGTGGAAGAGCAGGTAGAAGAAGTGGTTCAGGTGGGAGCACCTGCAGGGGAAGAACCGGAGCTGACTGCCGTAGAAAAAGTGCAGGCCATGATCAACGCCCTGCCCACGGTGGAGGAAATGGAAGATGCAGGCGATGAAAAAGTGGATGAAGTTTATGCAGCCGTACAGGATGTCTGTGACGCCCTGGACGAACTGAGCACGGAAGAACTGGACCAGATCACCGGATTGGATAAGCTGGCTGATCTTCTGGAGTGGTTTACCGGACCGGTATCCACCTTCACAGAACCAACAGATGCAGATTACTTCGTTTTTGATAACGGCACAATTAAAGGATTGACAATAAAGGGAAATGAACTGACAGAAATAGTTATTCCGGATACCATCGATGGTGTTAAAGTTACATCAATTGGCGATAGAGCGTTTGAGTACTGTACAGGACTGACAAGTATTACCATCCCGAACAGCGTGATATCAATTGGCAATAGGGCGTTTTTTGAACGTACAGGACTGACAAGTATTACCATCCCGAACAGCGTGACGTCAATTGGCAATCAGGCGTTTTATGGATGTACAGGACTGACAAGTATCACCATCCCGAACAGCGTGACGTCAATTGGCAATCAGGTGTTTTATGGATGTACAGACCTGACAAGTATCACCATCCCGAACGGTGTGACATCAATCGGCAATCAGGTGTTTTATGGATGTACAAGTCTGACAAGTATCACCATCCCGAACAGCGTGACATCAATCGGCAATCAGGCGTTTTATGAATGCACAAGCCTGACAAGTATAGAAATTCCAAGCAACGTTACATCTATTGAATTTTTTGCTTTTGGCGCATGTTCTGGTCTGGCAAGCATATTCCTGCCCGATAAGGAGGATAATCTGACTATTGGTATGGGTGCAATTCCTGATGAGACATCAAAGGTAAGATACAGCCTTGATACCAGCAAAGGCGAGGTTACGATTACCGAAATATCTTTAGGAGATGGCCGGGCATCTGTTGATATACCAGCCACGATTTGCGGTTATCCTGTTGTTGCTGTTGAAGCGAGCCAGCAATCAAAGGTCGGCGGGCATACCTGCAAGGGAGGCACTGCAACCTGCGCAACCAAGGCAGTGTGTTCTCTCTGCGGTAAAGAATACGGCGAGCTTGCCGATCACACCTACGAATGGAAGAGCGAAAACGGGGAGTACTGGAAGAAGTGCCAATATTGCGGTGATGAAACTGCGAAAAAGGATATCCCTGCCATTACCATAAACGGCGCGGATAAGGTATGCGTAACACAGGAGTACAAATTCAGCTTTACTTTGCCGGAGGGTACAGCCGATCCCGTCTACGGTTATGATTTTACAACCAAAGGTGACATGGGGCTTGAAGCGGTGATCGAAAATGGAGAACCGTACGGTGTAGTGCCTGCAGAGTGGTATGATCTGAACCAAAGCAGCTTCGAGGTATACGCCGGTGCAACGACAGACGACGGGTTTGAATTTTTTGTAAGCAAGACCGTTGCCTTGCAGGTCGAACATACTGACACCGATCCAAAAGACCATATTTGCGACGTCTGCGGTATAACGCTTTCCCGGCATACAGGCGGAGCGGCTACATGCAGTGACAAGGCAGTCTGCGAATACTGCGGCAAAGAATACGGCGAAATCGACAGCACGAACCATAACCTTGAAAAAGTGCCTGCAAAGGCAGCAACTGTAACCGAAACCGGAAACACAGAGTACTGGCAGTGTCAGGATTGCGGTGACCTCTTCTCCGATCCGGACGGTAAGGATAAGATAGAGCTGGAAGACACCGTGACCGAAAAGCTCCCGCCCGAAATCATTGAGGGCAAAGGACAGAGCGTAACCGCAGGAGAAAAGAAAGAGCTTACTTTCAAATCAAATGCAGCTTTCAGCGATTTTATCCGTGTTGAGCTTGACGGAAAAACCCTTGATGAAAAGAACTATACCGCAGAGGAAGGCAGCACGGTTGTTACTCTGGATGCCGATTACGTTTCCACGCTTTCAGCCGGAGAGCATACCATTGGTATTGTATCGGAAAGCGGTACCGCTTCCACAACATTTACCGTGAATGCGAAAGCTGACAGTACAGATTCTCCACAGGCAGGAACGAACAATACAAATACCCCGCAGACCGGGGATAACAGCCCCCTTGCATTGTGGATCGCACTTCTCCTTGCCAGCGGCTGCCTGCTGACCATTATGGGAATCTACGGAAAAAAGAAAAAGTATAACAGATAAAAGAACAATCCATTTTTAAGCTCCTTTCTTCCGCACAGGCTGAAGGGAGCTTTATCTGTTCCTGTGACAGACACTGTGTTCCGTGAAAGAGATTTGATTTTGGCGTTATAATAACAAATTTCAGCAATTTCCTTGAAAGTGTATATAAAGTGTGTATAATGAAGATATATCAGATGTGTGCTTCAAGGGAGGAGATTATATGAAATACTGTACGCATTGTGGAAACCAAATACATGATGATGCTGTGATTTGTGTACATTGCGGCTGCAGCACAGAAGACAGGGGGCAGAGGAAGACAACGCAGAGCGATAATACACTGGACACGGTTATTAAAGTTTTCCTGATTATAGGATGTGTTGCTTTTGGATGGATGTTGCTCCCTCTGGCGTGGTGTATACCGATGACGGTAACAATTTTCAAAAAACTGAACAATAATGAACCGATCGGAATGGGGCTGAAGATATGTACACTGTTGTTTGTAAATATTGTTGCCGGTATCTGTTTATTATGCAGGAATGATTAAATACGGATGGAGAGAGGAAAGAGTTTTATAGGATTCTGTGTTTCTGAAAATAAAAAAGAAAAAATTTCAAAAAAAGTGTTGACATTTTAAAAAGCCTGTTGTATCATAACGTCTGTGAGTTGCGAAACAACTTACAAAGAAAACGCGGAGATGGCGGAATTGGCAGACGCGCAGGCTTCAGGTGCCTGTGGTAGCAATATCGTGAGGGTTCAAGTCCCTTTCTCCGCACTGAGCTTTCCGAGTTATCGGAAAGCTTTTTCTTTGCCCTGACAGGCGAGGAGAAAAAGCGGCAGTAAAATGGCAAAAGTTTAAGATATTTTTAATTGACATTTTATTGTAATGCAGTGATAATGAATCTGAATCGGGTAATCATAGGAGTACAGGGAAGAGATAAATTCAGGAGGTATCCCAACATGCCAAGAAACAGAGAAGACCATTCAAATCCCTACACGAATGGTGGAAGCAACTATCATGATAACAATAAGAAGAAACCTGGTATGAATGTGAAAAAAGTGTTTGCCATCAGTTTCTGCATTGTACTTGGAATTGTTTTTATCAGCGGTGGAATTATCTACAAGCTGGGACATGATCTGTACAGCAGCATTAATTACGTGGCCGATGAAGAGGTGAAGACGGTGGAGACTCTTCCGGAACACGTGAGGGAAGAGATGACGGAGGAGACGATCAGCGACGAAGAGCGGCAGGGTGTGAAGGTCAGCGCCGACGAGCTGGACAGTATTCACGACAAAATGAGCAGCCTTTCAGATCGTGAGACAGTGTCGGATGAAGATATTTACAATGTACTGCTGGTTGGTGTGGACAGAAGAGATAAGTCCTGGAACGGAAACTCAGACAGTATGATTCTTGTTTCCATTAACAAGAAAGAGAATAAAGTTTCCATGATTTCCCTGATGAGAGATACTTACGTGGAGATTCCTGACAAAGGATATTATAAACTGAATGCGGCGTATGCTTTCGGAGCGGGTCCTCTGCTTTGCGAGACAGTGACCAATTCCTTTAAGATTAAAGTTGACCGGTATGCTGCTGTAGACTTCTTTGATCTGATTGATATTATCGATATTATCGGCGGAGTGGATCTGGAAATCACAGCCAAAGAGGCCGAGGTTGCCAACGGATATATTCTGGATATGTGTAATCTGATGGATATCGACGGCATGGAGCATCAGCTCCCCGCGGAAGGCGGTATGGTACATTGTGATGGCGTTCAGGCAGTTGCATACGCACGTAACCGTTACGTTGGAAATTCGGACTTCCAGAGAACGGAGCGTCAGCGGTACGTTCTTACGCAGCTGATGGCAGAAGTGAAGAATATGTCGATTGCCCAGATGACAGAGAAAATGCAGGAGATCCTGAAACATGTGACGATGAATATTCCGGAAACGGAAATCTGGAGTATGATCACAGAACTGCCGGAGATGCTGGAATATGACTTCGAGATGGATCGCGTACCGTATGATAATATGTACGACATCATTTATGTAAAGGGCCAGGATATGCTGGTGCCGGATTGGGATGCAACTATCGAGAAGATGCATGAGTCGATTTACGGAACTGAGAATTAAATGAGAGAAAGAGCTGTGACGCAGGATCACGGCTCTTTTTTGGCGTATAGGAAACTTTGTTGCCTATACGCCAAAAGCGCTCTGCGGGGATGCGCACTCGCGTGCAGAGAAAATGTCAGCAGAGCTGATCACGCTCGGCGCACAAAATCAGTCAGACCCCTCATGAGTGAGGAGATGGGGAGCTTATGGCAGGCTTGCCTGCTTTTGTTCTGTTTTAACGAAATAAAAAACGGACATCTGGGAAATTTCGTTTTCGTGATGTCTGTTTTGCATATATTATGCAGACTGTGATTCTGACTGCTTCAGAATTTTCTGTACAACCTGTTCATTGACAGGAAGAAAGAAATTGGCTACAGGACCGACACAGAAGGCGCAGATGACAGTTCCGATTCCGACAGAGCCGCCCATCAGAAAACCTGCCAGAACAAAGGAAAGATCAACGACGATACGGATCATTCCGAAGCTTTTTCTGCTTTTGTCGCTGATGACGATGGCTACCAGGTCATTCGGACCCGTTCCTGCGTCGGATTTGATTACTACTGTCATGCCGTATGCCAGGATGATACAGCCGAGCACCAGTATGACAAGCTTAAAGGGCAGGGTGCTGTCATCGGAAATCAACGGCTTCAGCAAAACAGTATATACGTCAATGATCGGTCCGCCGAATATCATACAGAGGACGGTGCCGATTTTTATGTAGCTTCTGTCCACAACAAGAAGCACAAGAATGATCAGGAAGCAGAGAATGATGTGAATACGTCCGTGTGTCAGAAACGGCCATTGGGTGAAATCGGCCATTGTACGGTAAATTCCCTGAACCAGCACATTGTACGGATCGGAACCGAGATTTGTCAGAAGAAACATTGTGACTCCCAGATGGGCAATGAGTAATCCGACGATCAGAATAAGGATCCGCAGGATAAGCTCTTTGAAATTCTGTTTCATAATCACCTCCGGTATTTCATGTGTTTTACAATGAAACAGCCGGTAGGGGAGCTACCGGCTGTTTCGAGGGGAGTATAAATAATTAATAAGGGGTTTGTAAAAAAAATTGTTTTGAAGGGTAAATTCTTTTTACAGGTTTGATTATAATATAATTTCCAGAATTTTGCAACCATTATTTTATTGTGTTTTATCTTTTTTTATCAGAATTATTCAGAGCCCAATATTTTCAGGGAGAAACTGCAAAAAGACATGTACAATTGCAATACATATTTTTTAAAATTATTGGGACAATAGAACTGTAGTAAAAATTTAAATACAGGAGGCAAAGAAAATGGCTAAAAATACAACTTCCAGAAATGCTGTGAATACGGAATCATCCGCAGAAAACAGGGAGACTTCCAGAAATACGAATATGAAGGCAAAAAACAGCAGCGGTACAACTTCAAAGAATGAGGGAAATACTTCTGCGACAAATGCAGCATCAGGAAAAAACTCCAGAAACTGCCATGATGCTGTGGATGAGTCAGAATCAAAATACTGAATCCGGTAAAAGAGGTGCTGCGGCACCTCTTTTTAGTTGCCCCGGGAAAGCTGGATTCATAGAATATAATATCCGGAAAATGCGGATGGTGCAGACTGTGGTCTGCGGGGTTTCCGGATGAATATGTAATCAGGAGGCTTGAACAGTAATGGAAACCATTTCGGCAAAAGAGCTGGATCGGTACGTACAGAAAGATGGTTTTTATATTGTTGACCTGCGTTCTCCTGCAGAATTTGCCAGAGGCCATATCCGCGGTGCGGCAAATGTGCCCTCCGGCAGATTCCGAAAGGAATTAGAGGGAATGAAAAACAGAGCGATCATTCTGTACTGCGAGCGGGGCGGTTTCAGTATGGCGGTGGCACGGGAACTGGAGAAAGAAGGCTATCACACCATCAGTGTTGTGGGAGGAATCCGGGCTTATCGCGGAACGAATATCGTCCGCGGGCAGCAGGAAAGGAAGCGTGTTCCGAAGCCTTTCTGATACCGGAGCGCGCGGGTTTTCAGAATGTGATACGCTTTTATGACGCGCGAGCGCGTCCTGAGGCTGGAGTTATCTTCCATCTGATATAAGGATTGACAGAGGGGCAGACGGGCATTAAGATAAAAGAAATGGCTGAATAAAAGATAAGCGAAAGTACGGCCTGTCTGACCGAAGGAGGATGGAAATGAAACTGTTAATTGCGTCGGATATTCACGGATCGTCGTATTACTGCAGAAAGCTTCTGGATGTATATGAGAGAGAAAAAGCCGGAAGAATGATTCTTCTGGGAGATATTCTGTATCACGGCCCGAGGAATGATCTTCCTGCAGAGTATGCTCCGAAAGAAGTGATTGCCCTGCTGAATCAGAAAAAACAGGAGATTTACGCGGTCCGTGGAAACTGTGAGGCGGAAGTGGATCAGATGGTTCTGGAATTCCCGGTTCTTGCTGATTATATGCTGTTTTTTGAGGGAAACAGAGCTGTTTATGCAACACACGGACACGTATTCCATGAAAATCATCTTCCTCCCATGAAAGCGGGCGACGTTCTGCTGCACGGTCATACCCATGTGCTGCGGGCAGAACAAAAAGGTGAAATCCTGATATTGAATCCGGGTTCAGTCTCCCTTCCGAAAGAAGGAAACCCGCCCACGTATGCAGTTCTGGAAAACGGCGTTTTTTCGATCAGAGATTTTGAAGGGCACACGATAAAGGAAATAAGTCTATGAAAAAAATGTATGAATTGATTGCACCGTGCCATTTTGGTCTGGAAGCGGTGCTGAAGCGGGAAATTCTTGATCTTGGATATGAGATCAGCTGTGTGGAAGACGGAAGAGTGACGTTTTTCGGAGATGATGAGGCGATCGCTGTTGCCAACGTTTTTCTGCGTTCTGCAGAGCGGATTCTGGTGAAAGTCGGTTCGCTGCATGCAGAGACCTTTGAGGAGCTTTTTGACCGGACAAAAGAACTTCCGTGGGAAGAGTATCTTCCCGTAAATGCCAGATTCTGGGTGACAAAAGCAACTTCTGTCAAGAGTAAACTGTTCAGTCCGTCTGACATTCAGTCCATCGTAAAAAAAGCGATTGTTGAGAGGCTGAAGGGCGTATACGGAATCAGCTGGTTTCAGGAGGACGGTGCACAGTACCCGATCCGCATTTTTCTGATGAAGGATGAGGCTGTGCTGGGCCTGGATACAACCGGTGAATCCCTTCACAAAAGGGGCTATCGGAAACTGACGGCGAAAGCACCGATTTCAGAGACGCTTGCAGCGGCGCTGATACTGCTGACGCCATGGAAAGGTGACCGGATTCTGGTGGACCCATTCTGCGGCAGCGGAACTTTTCCGATTGAAGCTGCGATGATGGCTGCCAACATTGCTCCGGGGATGAACCGTTCATTTCTTGCAGAAAACTGGGACAATCTGATACCGAAAAGAAAATGGTATGATGCGGTGGAAGAGGCACAGGATCTGATTGATCTGTCTGTCGAGACGGATATTCAGGGGTATGATCTGGACGGTGAAGTAGTGAAAGCAGCCAGAGAAAATGCAAAGCTGGCCGGAGTGGATCATCTGATTCATTTTCAGAAGAGGGGGGTCAGTGAACTGAACCATCCGAAAAAATACGGATTTATTATCACGAATCCTCCGTATGGAGAGCGAATCGAAGATCGGGAGAATCTTCCCGCACTTTACCGGGAAATCGGACAATCATTTTCGCGTCTGGATTCCTGGTCGGAGTACGTCATTACATCATATGATCAGGCGGAAAAATACATTGGAAGGAAGGCGGACCGGAACCGGAAAATCTATAACGGTATGATTAAGACGTATTATTATCAGTTCCTGGGACCGAAGCCGCCGAGAAGAGAAGCGGGGAAATAAATGCAGAAGATCAGATCCTGGAAAAGAAAGGTACAAAGGACGGCAGCAACGGTATTGCTGTCTGCGTGTATATGCTCTGCAGGAGGGGCTGTGCTGCTGTCGGGGATTCTGCAGCCTGCGGCTTTTGCTGCGTGTGAGGATCATGAACTGCCGGGATACTGGTACGCAGGAGAATTCGGGAAAAAGCCGACGGTAAAAAGTCAGGGCAGCAAGAATACGTGCTGGGCTCTTGCAGCATCATCGGCACTGGAACTGTCGCTTCTGCCGGAAAAACATGTGGTTTTTTCTGCGGATCATATGTCTCTGAATAATGCATTTACAATCGATCAGTCTGAAGGCGGCGATTATTCCATGATTATGGCATATCTGAGCGGGTGGCAGGGACCTGTTGCGGAAGCGGAAGAAGCCTGCGCAGATAAGGGAGCTTTTGATGAACAGGAGTCCTCTGCACATATACAGGAGATGCAGCTTCTGACTGATCCGGATCAGGAAGAAATAAAATACGCAGTATACCGGTACGGCGCAGTGCAGACTTCCCTTTTTATGAACAGAAAGATGACGGATTCTGCGGAAGGGTATTATAATCCGGAAACGGCTGCCTTTTTCTTCCCGGAGGAAAAGACACCGGATCATGATGTGCTGATACTGGGCTGGGATGACAGCTTTCCGAAAGAAAAATTTGACCGGCAGCCTGCGGAAGACGGAGCTTTTATCTGCCTGAACAGCTGGGGCAGCGATTTTGGCGAAGACGGAATTTTTTACGTGTCGTATGAAGATGCCAATATCGGGAAAAAGGGAATGGTTTATTCGCGCGTGGAAAATACGGAGAATTATACCCGGCTTTATCAGACGGACGAGTGCGGATGGCGTGGCGGTCAGGGGTACGAAAGCGATACGTGCTGGTTTGCAAATGTTTATACAGCAGAAGCAGAAGAACAGCTGGCAGCTGTCGGCTTTTATGCAACGGGAAGAGATACTTCTTACGAAATATATCTGGTGCATGATTTTGCGGGGGCAGAATCGTTTGCGGATATGGTGTTTCTGCAGTCGGGGAATATGGAATATGCAGGATATTATACTGTTGATCTGAACGGAGGTGAGATGCTCCGGTCGGGGGAACGGTTTGCTGTGGCAGTGAAAATTACGACACCGGAAGCAGAAAATCCGGTGGCGGTGGAATATCGGGCGGATCAGTATACACAAAATGTAAGCACAGAAGGAAAAGAGGGGTATATCAGCCGGTTCGGGAAGAACTGGGACTGCACGGAAAAACGGTATGGCACGAATGTATGCCTGAAAGTGTACACCAGATAGACCGGTGCGTATTTAGATGATTTACATCTGGCGGCACTATGTGTTATACTCGATATCATAAATGAAATTCGGAACAGGATGATAGTATGATAAAGAGAATTGTTTTTGCAACCGGGAATCAGGGAAAGATGCGGGAAATCAGGATGATTCTGGATGATCTCGGTATTCCGGTGGTTTCCATGAAAGAGGCGGGGATTTCCGCTGATATAGAAGAGAATGGAAAGAGTTTTGAGGAAAATGCGATTATTAAGGCAAAGGCGATAGCGGAAATGACGGGGGAGGCCGTTATGGCTGACGATTCCGGTCTTGTAATTGATTATCTGGACGGTGCTCCCGGGATTTATTCCGCGCGGTTTATGGGAGAGGATACCTCCTATGACATCAAGAATAATGCCATTCTGGAGAAGCTGAAGGGAGTCCCGGATGAAAAGAGAACGGCCCGGTTTGTCTGCGCGATTGCCTGTGCTCTTCCCGATGGACGTGTGCTGACCAGCTGCGGTGCGATGGAAGGTATAATCGGATATGCAATAAAGGGAGAAAACGGATTTGGATATGATCCGATTTTTTATCTTCCGGAGTGTGGATGCACTTCTGCAGAAATATCGCCGGAACAGAAAAATGAGCTGAGCCATCGCGGGAAAGCGCTGCGTAAGATGAAAGAACAGCTGAAAACAATTCTGTAGAATAGTTGAGGGATGGAAGAATGAGGGTTCTTGTTATAAGTGATACACATGGCAGGGAGGATAATCTCAGAAAGGTTCTGGACCGCATGGGGCTGCCGGACTGCGTCATACATCTTGGCGACGCGGAAAACGGAGAGGCGGAACTACGCCGGATCGTGAACTGCCCGCTGCATATTGTGGCCGGAAACTGCGACTTTTTTTCGAGCCTGCCTGTGGCGAAAATCGTGGAGATCGGAAATTGCAGAATAATGATTACTCATGGCCATTATTATTATGTGTCGGTGGGGACACGTGATCTTGTTGAGGAAGCAAAGACAAACGGCTGTAATGTGGCAATGTTCGGACATACGCACAGGCCGTTTGTTGATCAGAGCGATCCGGAAATTACGGTACTGAATCCGGGGAGCCTTTCCTTCCCGCGGCAGGACGGACGTCGTCCCAGCTACATTATTATGAAAGTGGAAGAAGGACGCCCGGCGGAATACAGTCTCCATTATCTGTAAAAACAAAAATAAAAAGTTCTTGACAGAATCAGTCGGGGCGTGTTATCTTAAACAGGATGACTGCCGAAGACAGCAGGTGCCGCAAGGCATAAGGAGAAAACGCCTGCCGAGGAGTATAGATTCTTAGGAAGAATTTTGATGCCCTCTGTCTTGCGACATGGGGCTTTTTTATTCCTGATTATCCGGCGGTACACTCAAATCTATAAGGAGGTGCACCATTCATGGCAAAAGTTGAACTGAAGAAACCGATCGTGGAAGAAATTTCAGAGAGCATCAAAGATGCACAGTCTGTTGTTCTGGTTCATTATTCAGGTATTACGGTGGAAGCAGATACAGAGCTTCGTAAAGAACTGAGAGAAGCTGGTATTACTTACAAAGTATACAAGAACACAATGATGAACTTTGCATTCCAGGGAACAGAGTGTGAAGTGCTTACAAAGCATCTGGAAGGCCCGAACGCTATTGCAATTTCAAAAGACGATGCAACAGCTCCGGCAAGAATTATTTCCAAATACGCTAAGAAAGCTCCGACAATGAAGATGCTCGCTGGTGTTGTAGAAGGCAACTACTACGATGAAGCAGGCGTTGCAGCACTTGCAGCTGTTCCGTCAAGAGAAGAACTTCTTGGAAAACTTCTTGGAAGCATCCAGTCACCGATCACCAATCTCGCTCGTGTGCTTAATCAGATTGCAGAAGCAAAGGCTGAATAAGGCGGGCTGATCGGAAAACTATTATCAAAAAGAATTGAAAACAACTATAATTTAATCAGGAGGAAAATAAAATGGCAAAACTTACAACAGCTGAATTTATTGAAGCTATTAAAGAATTATCCGTACTTGAACTGAATGAACTGGTAAAAGCATGTGAAGAAGAATTTGGTGTATCTGCAGCGGCAGGTGTTGTAGTTGCAGCAGCAGGCGCTGGCGCAGCAGAAGCAGCAGAAGAGAAAGATGAGTTCGACGTAGAGCTGACAGAAGTAGGACCGTCCAAGGTTAAAGTTATCAAGGTTGTACGTGAAGCTACAGGTCTTGGCCTGAAGGAAGCAAAAGACGTAGTAGACAGCGCTCCGAAGGTAATCAAAGAGGGCGCTTCCAAGGCAGAAGCAGAAGAGCTGAAGACAAAACTCGAAGCAGAAGGCGCAAAAGTAACACTGAAATAGTCGCGAAAAGCTACGAGCCGTGCGAAAATAAAAAGCGTGTCCGGTGGAAATTTATTTCCTGCCGGACACGCTTTTTATTTTCATAGGGCGACAGCCCGCGCACGAAAAAATGCGAAGCATTTTTGAGTTCGCACGGCTCGTAGAGTGGAGAAAGCGTTCCGCGTGGATGCGACAGCCCGCGCACGAAAAAATTCCACAAAAACACTTGACAGATTTTGCGGATTATGCTACCGGTCTTTCGGAGTTGAATTAAAAAAATAGTGCTAAGCCATAGTTTAGAACCT
>JAXEBU010000102.1:0-20903 GCA_034093895.1 Candidatus Choladocola sp.
TACAATCCCCATATACTTCCCGGCTAAAGTTCCGTGCCTTGGTACAATTATGAAGAATCACATTTAGAGCAGTTTGGTATTTTGACCGACTGCTCTTTTTGTCTGCTCAAAATGTGATACTTCACTTAAAGATTGTACCACATTCCTTTCCCAATGTTCAATCATATTTTACTTTTGTCACGTAAAATGACACTTTTATTTCTGTCAATCAATATTACACATATCCTTCGGATGAGCTGCAGACCATCACTCCTCCAGCATCGTATTAATCCGTCGGAAACCTTTCTTCTCCCCGGTTTCCATCCTCTCCCACACTTCTTCGGCCAGCTCCGCCAGCATCCCGTCTTCAAACACAATCTCACCGCCGTAGACCGTCATCCCCTCCGCAATGGCCTGCACCGCTTCCTGGTATTCTTCATAATGGTCATCGCCCTCACAGAAATCACGTTTCACATCGATGCCATAGCGGCTGAGATAAAAGGCATCCAGCTCTTCCCGGCTCACAGCTTTCCTGTTTCCGAAAAAAACAGGTCCCACCGTCTCATACAGCAGCTCCTTCTGCCTCTCACGCACACTTTCATCGCAGGCAATCAGATAAGAACTGGCCGGCAGTTCAAGTTTTCTCCAATTCGTCTTCTGTTTCATTCTTTTCTGTTTTCCACTCCCCCGGAAAGCCGTGTCTGACGAATTTCTTACACTCCTTTTTGTTTATAATAGTAACTCATTATATATAGCATGTCAATAAGGAGTATTATTTCATCAATCCATTCTTTTGAAAGGCTTTCCGTACAGCAGTGTCCCAGATCTGATATCCTTTTCTGTTCAGATGAAGACCGTCTGCAAAAATATCCTTCCGAAGCCTGTTATTCCGGAAGAAACCGGGAACGATATCGATGTAATGACTGTTCTGATCACTTTCACAATACGTTTTTACGACTTTGTTGCTCTTTGTGGTTTCTTTCCAGTAGGCAGTCCGCTCCGGTGTCGGAAATATGGAAATATAATAAATCTGCGTATCCGGAAGTTTCTTCCGGATATCTTTCAGAATACTGCACAGCCGCCTGCCTACTGCTGTACCGGATGCATTTCTGGTTCTTATTCCGTTTCCTCCAAGATAGATAACCACCGCCTTCGGACGATATTTTACAATCATGTCGGGAAACCAGTCCATCCAGTCTTCTGCTTTCGTATCGCTTACTCCTATATTAATCGTATTCAGCGGAGAAAGGGCAGTGGCGGATGACTTCCACAATGCAATGGACGAACTTCCCGCCAGTATGACGCAGCCCTGATTCCCGGAGGGTTTATTCCTGCTGAGCAGACCGGCAGCTTTGCAGGATTTATTGGAAGTAAAAACGTACACCCTGCACTTGTACGAAACACTCTTATATTTTGCCGTCACAACAGCGATTCCTCTGCGTTTCGCCGTGACACGGCCGCCGGAGGTGACAGATGCAACTGACGGGCCGGAGGAACTCCATTTTACTTTTGATGCGGATGCATTTTTCAGAGACAGCTGATGCCTCTGTCCCTGTTTCAGAATAAGCATGGAACTGCTCATGACCGGCCTCTGCG
Organism: Candidatus Choladocola sp.; assembly: GCA_034093895.1. Classification (GTDB taxonomy): domain Bacteria; phylum Bacillota; class Clostridia; order Lachnospirales; family Lachnospiraceae; genus Choladousia. Next base: position 1,576 of record JAXEBU010000102.1, read on the forward strand.
CTGATGCAGCGTATACAGATACCGTCCTGAATCCACCGATTCCCCAGAACAGCACGATCATGCACAGAATGATCCGGATACAACTATTTTTGCAGTTTCTTTTCATAATCTCCTCCCGCCCCTTTGCGATACTGTTTTACTGTAAAAATATGAGCCACATATCCTCTGCGGCCGACAAAATGAAAGGACTGTTGCAGAAATCCCTTTGTACTTATTCTGCAACGGCCCCTTCTCCCTGTATTTTTCTTATATGAAAAACTTATTTCTGTACGCCGCTCTCCGGCAGACACGCACCAAAACGAACTTTTATGTAGCTTTCAATGGCTTCCATTGTTCCTTCGAATCCCAGTCGTTCACTGTTCAGACACAGATCGTAGTTTCTGGCATCTGTCCATTCCTGTCCCGTATAATAGCGGTAGAAATCACTGCGGTACTTATCGGTCCGCTCAACAAACTTTTCCACGTCTCTGCCCACATAAGCCCGTCGCTCCACCGCCTGTTTTATACAGTACTCCCGCGACGCATGGACAAATACGCTCACCAGCCCCGGATTTCCCTTCAGTACGTAGTCAGCAGCACGCCCGATGATAACACACGACTCCTGCTCTGCCAGCTCCCGTATGATTTTCGCCTGATAATTAAAAAGGTTATGGTCGCTGACAAATTCATCGCTTCCCGGAGCAATCAGCTTTCCTGTATACTCGCCTTTTGTTTTCCCGAAAAACAGAGGCGTACGTTTCAGCTTCTCATCTGCCTGATTAAACAGTGCTTCGTTGATGCCGCTTTCTTCTGATGCCATCCGGATAATCTCTTTTTCATAACATTTGATCCCCAGATCTTTTGCCAGCATCTGGCCGATCGTCTTTCCGCCGCTGCCGAAATGCCGTGCAATCGTAATAATCACATTTCCCATTCTTGCACCTCTTTCTGTTCTGTTATCTGTTGGCTTTTTCCGTCAGAATACCTTTTGTATTCAGATCTATTATACCACATGTGAACAGAAGAATTAATACTCTTATTCACCAAGATATGCTTTTTTGATCGAGTCGTCATCCATCAGCTTCTTTGCATCACCGGACATTACAATGTTGCCCGTCTCCAGTACGTATGCACGGTCAGCAATGGACAGTGCCTTTTTGGCGTTCTGTTCCACGAGAAGAACGGTAGTCCCGCTGGCGCTGACACTCTGAATAATATCAAAAATCTCATTGACAAGAATAGGTGAGAGACCCATGGACGGCTCATCCATCAGAATGATTCTCGGCTTTGACATCAGCGCGCGGCCCATGGCCAGCATCTGCTGCTCTCCGCCGGAGAGTGTTCCCGCAATCTGATTTTTTCTCTCTTCCAGACGCGGAAAGCGTTTATACACCGCTTCCAGGCTCTCTTCGATCTCGTCCTTGCTGCTTCTCGTGTATGCGCCCATTTTCAGGTTCTGGAATACGGTAAGCTGTGCAAACACACGTCTGCCTTCCGGCACGTGAGCCATCCCAAGGCTCACAATCTTATGGGCAGGAATCTTTGTGATATCCTTCCCCTCAAAAATCACACTGCCCTTTTTCGGGGACAACAGTCCCGTGATGGTGTGAAGAATCGTCGTTTTCCCTGCACCGTTTGCTCCGATCAGAGAAACGATTTCGCCTTCATTGACCTCGAAGGAAACACCTTTAATGGCCTGAATCATACCGTAGTATACTTCCAGATCTTTTATCTCAAGCATTGCCATTTTTCATTTCCTCCTATTCTCCAAGGTATGCCGTAATAACCTGCGGATTTTTCAGAACTTCGGACGTTTTGCCCTGACACAGAACCTCACCGAAGTTCAGCACTGTCAGTTCTTCACAGATACCGGATACCAGTTTCATATCATGTTCAATCAGCAGTATGGTCATACCAAAATGATCCCGTACAAAATGTATGGTATTCATCAGTTCTTTCGTCTCATTCGGGTTCATACCTGCTGCCGGTTCATCCAGAAGCAGAAGCTTCGGATCTGTCGCAAGCGCTCTGGCAATTTCCAGCTTACGCTGTTTTCCGTAGGGCAGATTGGACGCCAGATAATCTGCTTCCTTATCAAGATCAAATACCTTCAGAAGCTCCATTGCCTTCTCGTTCATCTCTTTTTCAACTTTACGGTAGGAAGGCAGGCGGAAAATTCCGGCCAGTGTAGAATACTTCAGTTCATTGTGAAGACCCGCCTTTACATTATCCAGAACAGACATCCCCTTGAAAAGGCGGATATTCTGAAACGTTCTGGCAATTCCTTCTTTATTGATCTCGATTGTGGATTTCGCTGTAATGTCTTTTCCATCCAGTGTGACACTGCCTTCACTCGGTTTGTATACTCCGGTCAGAAGGTTGAAAACAGTTGTTTTTCCGGCACCGTTCGGGCCGATCAGTCCATAAAGTGTTCCTTTTTCAATCGTCAGGTCAAACGCATTCACGGCCCGGAGACCTCCGAAGGAAATACCGAGATTCTTTACTTCCAACATAGCTGCCATCTTATTTGCCCTCCTTCGCAGATTTCCTGAAGAAACGGCCCAGATAGCGTTCCCGCAATTCCAGTGCCTTTGGTGCCCAGTTCAGGATCATCATTACAATCAGGACGATTGCGTAAATCAGCATACGGTAATTGGAAAGTCCGCGGAGCAGCTCCGGAAGAGCTGTCAGCACAACTGCCGCAATAACGGAACCGCGAATATTTCCGATGCCGCCCAGCACGACGAATACGAGAGCCAGAATGGACATGTTGTAATCGAATTTCTTTGCCTGAAGCGTTGCCAGATTGTGTGCATACAGTGCACCGGCCGCACCTGCAAGAGCTGCTGATACGGTAAAGGCCATCAGTTTATATTTTGTAATGTTGATTCCGATGGACTCTGCCGCAATCCGGTTGTCACGGATGGACTTGATTGCACGGCCGTCTCTGGAATCAATCAGGTTCAGCACGATAAACAGTGTAATCAGAATCAGAATAATGCCGGCAATGAAAGTAGAGTCCTTCGGAGTCCCCGTGATACCCTGAGGGCCGTTCAGAATTACAACTCCGTCTGCCTCCATATTCAGAGAAAACTGGTCTTTCATGGAAAAATGAAATCCGTTGCTGTCCATACCAATATAAAATACGTTGACTACATTCTTGATAATTTCGCCAAATGCCAGCGTAACAATGGCCAGATAGTCACCCTTCAGACGAAGTACCGGAATACCGATCAGCAGACCAAATACAGCCGCCACAGCTGCTCCCAGCAAAATGGCAAGAAAGAAGCGAAGACCACCCACCGTTATGGTGTTCTGCATACATTTGGAAAAGAAAGCACTGGAAAATGCTCCTACGCACATAAATCCGGCATGTCCGAGACTGAGCTCACCGGAAATACCAACCACCAGATTCAGAGAAACCGCCATAACTACGTACACACAAAGAGGTACCAGAAGACCTTTCAGAAGACTGGAAATATTCCCCGTGCTCTGCAGAATCTGAACCAGAATAAAGGCGGCAATTACAATACCGTACGTTATCAGATTACTTTTTGTGTTTTTATTCTTCATCTTCTCCACCTACACTTTCTCCTGAATCTTCTTGCCAAGCAATCCTGTAGGTTTCACCAGCAGCACAATAATCAGCACGGCAAATACAATCGCATCTGCCAGCTGAGACGAAATGTATGCCTTTCCGAGAATCTCAATAATTCCCAGCAGGATGCCGCCGATCATGGCACCCGGAATAGATCCGATTCCGCCGAATACGGCTGCCACGAAGGCTTTGATACCCGGCATGGATCCCGTATAAGGAGACAGAGACGGGTAGGAAGAGCAGAGCAGAACTCCGGCAATGGCTGCCAGTCCGGAACCGATGGCAAAGGTCAGCGCGATCGTTCCGTTGACATTAATGCCCATCAGCTGAGCCGCTCCCTTATCCTCTGATACGGCCAGCATGGCCTGTCCGGCCTTTGTCTTGTTTATAAACAGCGTAAGTACTGTCATGATTACGATACAGCTTAAAATCGTGACAATTGTCTCTCCCGAAATATTCAGTGCTCCGCCTGCCAGCTTCAGGTCCGGAATCGGAACCACAGACTGGAAGTTCTTCGGGCTGGATCCGAAAATCAAAAGCACAATATTCTGAAGCAGATAGCTGACACCGATGGCGGTAATCAGCACGGCAAGAGGAGAAGCCGCCTCACGCAGCGGACGGTAAGCAACCGCCTCAATCGTAATACCCAGCACTGTACATACCACAATTGCCACCAGAACCGCAACGAGTGGGTTGGCGCTTAGACTCAGCATCATGGTCAGTGCAGCATAACCGCCTACCATAATGACATCGCCGTGAGCGAAATTCAACATTTTTGCAATACCATATACCATGGTATAGCCCAGTGCGATTATGGCATATACACTACCGAGACTGATGCCGTTAATCAAATAGGATAAAAAGCTCATAGGACACCTCGTATTATTCTGACAGGAAACCAGCCAGAGCGGCTTTCCTGCATGCTTTATCGAAAACAGGGGGTTGCCATCCGCAACCCCCTGTCGGGTCAACTTTATGTCCGATATCCGACCGGCAGATCATGGAGTCGCTCCCGTTCTGTCAGTCATTCTATCGGTGTTGTAACGTCTGGATTATAATCCTTTGTAAGCACCGTTCTCAATGACAACAGCCTTCGGAGCCTTGGACGGCTCACCGTCTGCAGACCATGTCATGCCTGCACCTGTCAGACCATCAACTGTAATCTCTGTCATAGCTGCTTTCATCAGGTCACAGATTTCGCTTGCTTCCATATCAGCTGTAGCACCGCACTGCTCCAGAGCTGCTTTCATGATGTAGATACCATCATATGCATCTGCTGCGAACTGGTTCGGTACTTCGCCGTACAGATCCTGATATTTTGCCACAAAGTTCTTTGTCAGGTCATCCTCTGCATCTGCGGAGAACGGAGTCAGAAGCATAACGCCTTCTGCCAGAGCTGTATCAAATCCTTCAACAGAAAGGATACCATCCATACCGTCTACACCAAACCATGTCGGAGCGTAGTCCATACCTGCTGCCTGTGTGAAAATAAGAGCTGCTTCGTTGTAGTAAATCGGCAGGAAAACAAGATCTGCGCCTGCTTCTTTTGCCTTCTGAAGCTGTACGGAGAAATCGGTCTTGCTGTCAGATGTAAATGCTTCTGCAGATACGATCTCGAACGGCTGATTCTGTGCTTCAGCCTGGAATGTTGCATAAATACCGGAAGAGTATACATCGGAGCTGTCATAAATTACAGCAACCTTCTCTGCCAGTCCGTTTTCACCGATATATTTAGCGGATGCAGCACCCTGATCCGGATCGGAGAAGCATACACGGAATGCATTGTCACCTGCAGTGATACAGTCAACTGCAGATCCTGAAGGTGTCAGCAAGAACATATTGTCGTTTACTGCCTCAGCCTCAACTGCGATACACGGTGCGGAAGTAACACTTCCCAGAAGCATCTGCATGCCCCAGTCCTTCAGTGTATTGTAAGCATTTACAGATTTTTCAGCATCATGCTCATCATCCTGCGGATTGAACTCAAGCTGTGCTCCGTTCACACCACCTGCTTCATTGATCTCATCAACTGCGATCTGAGCTGCGTTCATAACTGCGTTTCCGTATACTGCAGCGCCGCCTGTCATCGGTCCGATTCCGCCGATTTTGAATGTTTCACCTTCTGCAAAAGCAGTTGTGGAAAGCAGCATCGCTGATACACATGCAAGACTTGCCAGTTTTACCATTTTTTTCATAATACTTTACCTCCTGTTTTTTTCCAGAGATACAGGCCTTTCCCGCTGTCGGTCCGCATACGGAAACCTGTTCTCACATACTGAGAATCATACCCATTTCAGCATCATTTGTCAAGCTATTTTGTATAAAAATACTGTACATTTGTCCGTCTGACGCGGATTTTGGCAGAAGAATTTAATATGCCTTGCCCCAGTATACCATTTTCTTTGCCGGTTTTCCGCAATACACGCACGTATCGGCCAGTGTTTCCTGTTCAAAGGGGATACATCTGGAAGTTACGCCGATCTCTTCCTTGACTGCATCCTCACACTCCTGACATCCGCACCACATTGCTTTGATAAATCCCGGCTTATTGTCTGCAATCTCTTTAAACTCTTCCCGCGTTGTTGCTGTATACGTATGGGAATCGCGGTGTGCTCTCGCGCGCTCCAGCATATCTGCCTGCATCGTAGTCAGGATTTCTGAAGTCTTTTCTGCCAGTTCCGCGATTGATACAACCGTCTTTTCTCTGGTATCTCTGCGGACAATCACGGCCTGTCCCGCTTCAATATCCTTCGGTCCCAGCTCAATACGTACCGGAATTCCCCGCATTTCCTGCTCGGAGAATTTCCATCCCGGACTCTTTTCGGAATCGTCCAGCTTTGCTCTTAATCCTGCAGCCTGCAGTGCTCTCTTCACTTCATCCGCTTTTTCAAGAACACCCTCCTGCTGCTGACGGATCGGAATCACCATTACCTGCGTCGGAGCGATTCTCGGCGGAAGCACGAGACCGCTGTTGTCACCGTGTACCATAATGATTGCACCGATCATACGTGTCGTCATTCCCCAGGAAGTCTGGTGCACGTATTTCAGCTTGTTATCCTTATCTGCAAACTGAATACCGAATGCCTTTGCAAAACCGTCGCCGAAGTTATGGCTCGTTCCGGACTGCAGAGCCTTGCCGTCATGCATCAGTGACTCTATTGTATAAGTAGCTTCTGCTCCCGCAAATTTTTCCTTGTCTGTCTTGCGGCCTTTAATTACGGGAATAGCCAGAACCTCTTCACAGAAAGCAGCGTACAGATTCAGCATCTGAATGGTTCTCTCCTCAGCCTCCTCAGCTGTTGCATGTGCCGTGTGGCCTTCCTGCCACAGAAACTCTCTGGAACGGAGGAACGGCCTTGTCGTCTTCTCCCATCTCACCACTGAACACCACTGATTATATACCTTCGGGAGATCGCGGTAGGAATGAATATCATTTGCGTAAAAATCACAGAACAGAGTTTCCGATGTGGGTCTGACACACATTCTCTCCTGCAGCGGCTCCAGTCCGCCGTGCGTTACCCATGCAACCTCAGGAGCAAATCCTTCCACATGATCCTTCTCTTTCTGAAGAAGGCTTTCCGGAATAAACATGGGCAGATACACGTTTTCCACCCCTGTCTCCTTGAATCTCCGATCCAGTTCATGCTGAATATTTTCCCAGATTGCGTATCCGGCCGGTTTGATTACCATACATCCCTTTACACTGGTATAGTCAATCAGTTCCGCTTTTTTTACTACGTCCGTATACCACTGGGCAAAATCTTCTTCCATGGAAGTAATTGCTTCAACAAGTTTCTTTTCCTTCGCCATTTCTATCTCCTCCTGATTTATACTTTTCGCCGGGATGATTTCCGGTTCTTCTTTCTGAACTGTACTGCCCATCTCAGGCTCATGATAAGCCGTTCTACCTCGATTTCGCTCTGCTTCATCCCGGTCACGGGCTTCGTTCCGTAAAAGTAAAAACGCCGGTTTCCGTCCCGCTAGGGACCGGAAAACCGGCGGTACCACCCTAATTAACAGCATCTGCTGTTCTCTTCATTCTCCGTTAACGCCGGACTGCGCTGCAGCTTCCTGCAGATGCTCCAAAGCCGGTTCATCCACGCTGCTTAAGACCTCACACCACCCGGCCTCTCTCTGAAAAGTGCATCTGGATTACTATTCTTCTTCATCGCTCAATTAACCCCCATTTTAAGAGAGGTACTCACGTTTGTCAAGCAGTTTCTCTGTCTCTTAACCGTTCTGATTCTTTATTTTCCCGGCACAGGCCATCGCAACCTTCTCCGGCGTAATCGGAAGCTCCCTGAACCATACTCCCGTGGCGTTATGCACCGCCGCAGTAATTGCCGGAAGCGGTGTATTGATCACAACTTCACCGATGGATTTTGCTCCGAAGGGTCCCTGCTTCTCGTAGCTGCTCTCAAACTCCACCCGGATACGGCCGATATCCTGACGGGTGGGAATCTTATACTGCATCAGGGAATTTTCCAGCACCTGTCCGCGGTCATTGTACGTGATATTCTCAGTCAGCGTCATGCCGATTCCCTGAAGGATGCCGCCTTCCGCCTGAACTCTGGCGAGGTTCGGATTGACCGGAGTTCCGCAGTCCACAGCGGCCATATAGCGGATCACTTCCGTCTCCCCCGTCTCAGGATCGATTTCCACCTCAGCTGCCCCTGCCATAAACGGCGGCGGCGAGGTAGGTGAGGTATGCATCTGCACCGCTTCCAGAGATATGGTATTTCCGCACTGGGAGGAAGCTGCAATTTCCGCTCTCGTCACAGAAACGCCTGTTTCCTCACAGATCACGGACTCACCGTCAAAGATTACGCTGTCTTTTTCACAGCCCATCATTTTCGCGCCGAGGGCGCATACTTTGTCTCTCAGCTCAAGCGCTGCTTTTTCCACTGCCTTTCCCGTCACATACGTTGTACTGGAAGCGTAGGAACCGGAGTCATAAGGAGAAGCATCCGTATCCGCCCCGAACACTGTAATGTCATCCATCTCACATTCCAGAACTTCCGCCGCAATCTGAGCCAGAATCGTGTCACAGCCCGTCCCCATATCGGCTGCACCGATACGCAGCGTATAAAATCCTTCATCATTCATTTTCAGAGAAGCCGACCCTACATCCACGCCGGAAATCCCGGAGCCCTGCATGGCAAGGCCGATACCGACACTTCTGATTTTTCCATCGGGCATCCTCCGGCAGGGATACGTATTGTCCCAGTCAATCATTTCCCTTACTTTCGCGATACATCGGTCGAGGGCACAGCTGGTATTCGTTTCACCGTAATACGCCATCATCACGTCGCCCTCCCGCACAATATTCTTTTCCCGCAGACAAATGGGGTCCATCTGCAGCAGCTCTGCCAGCTCATTCACCGTCGTTTCAACTGCATACAGTCCCTGTGTCGCACCATATCCGCGGTAAGCCCCCGCTGACATCCGGTTCGTATAAACAACGTCACTGACAAACCGGAATGCCTCCGCCTTTGCATACAGCGGAATGGACTTGTGTCCGGACAGTCCCACCGTTGTCGGTCCATGCTCCCCGTAAGCTCCCGTATTGGAGAGTGTGTACAGATCGATTCCCCGGATGGTTCCGTCCTTCATGGCTCCCAGACGCACATGCATCTCCATCTCATGGCGCGGTGAGGATGCGGTCTGCGTTTCTTTTCTGCTGAAAATCAGTTTGCTCGGCTTTTTCGTTTTCCACGTCACAAATGCCGGATAAATTTCCATAACAGAAGTCTGTTTTGCACCGAATCCTCCGCCGACACGCGTCTTCGTCACCCGAACCTGAGACTTTGGAATATTCAGGGCTTTCGCGATAATACGACGGCAGTGGAACACAATCTGCGTTGAGCTGACTACGTGCAGTCTTCCGTACGTGTCAATGGTACAGTAAGTGCGGAATGTCTCCATCATGGTCTGCTGATTCGCTTTCGTATAGAAGGTGCGGTCCAGTACAACATCACAGTCGGCCAGCACCGCTTCAATATCACCCTGGCCGCACGCATCATGGGCACAGAGGTTTCTTTTATTGTCAGCCCCTACCGGACAGAGCGCCTCCCAGTTATCCTCCGGATGGACAAGGACGGGATTGTCCAGTGCTTCATGAAAATCCAGCACCGGATCCAGTACCTGATATTTTACTTTGATCATCCGGAGTGCCCGGTTCACACATTTCTCATTTTCTCCTGCTACAATTGCCACAGGATCACCCACAAAACGCACATGGCGGTCAAGGACAAGGCGGTCCTGCGGACTCGGCTCCGGATACGTCTGGCCTGCCAGCGTGAAACGCTTTCCATCCTGGGGCACATCTTCCCATGTAAAGACCGCTTCGATGCCGGGCACTTTTCTGGCCGCATCTGTTTTTATCTCCTCCACAATCGCATTGGGATGGGGAGACCGCAGCAGCTTTACCACCAGACAGCTCTCCGGCGCCACATCATTTACGTATACAGGCTGTCCTGTCAGAAGCTGCATGGCATCTTTCTTGCGGACTGGCTGATTCACCGTTCTCATTCTGCTCCCCCCTTCTTCCATTTCAGAAATTCCATAATTCCCCGCAGCTGGCCTTCATAGCCGGAACAGCGGCACAGATTTCCTGCCAGATACTCTTTGATTTCCTCTTCCCCGGGATCCGGGTTTTCCCGGAACAGAGCAATGGCATTCATCACAAATCCCGGATTGCAGAAGCCGCACTGCTCCGCCCCCTGGTCTGCAATAAACTGTCCGAATTCATACGCTTCCTCCTGAAGCCCCTCCAGCGTTGTCACCTTCCGTCCGTTTGCCCTGGCTGCCAGAACCGAACAGGAGAGCACCGGCTTATCATCCAGAAATACGGTACACAGACCACAGTTGGAGGTCTCACATCCCCGCTTTACACTGAGGCAGTTTCTGGAACGGACAAAATCGATTAACAGCATATCCGGTTCAATCTCTGCCTGCACTTTTTTCCCATTTAATGTCAATGTCAACAGCATTCCAAATCTCCTCCATGGTATCCTGATCCGTCTTTTGGCTCTGTCAAAGCCAGACACGCCCGCTTCACCAGCACATTAACGAGATGTTTCCTGTATTCGGCGCTGCCGCGAAGATTGCTTCCCACCGGTATCTGCTCCGCCGCATATTCTCCCAGCAATGCTGCCGTTTCCGGTGTCAGTATCCCCGTCTCCTTTGTCAGCACCATGGCTCTGGCCGGTCTCGCACCCACACTGATTCTCGTTTTTCCGTCCATATAAGACACGGCACAGGCCAGTACCGGAAAATCCGTTTTCGTATTTCTCATCGACCGGTATGCAAAAGCACCCTGCCTTTTCTTCACAATGACACGCACCAGAATATCCCGGTCCCATTTCATGGAAACAAACTGCTCCATCGGTACAATTCCGCCTTTGTACAGCTCCACGTAGCTGTCCATGGCAAGAAACATGGTCAGCACATCAGAAAATCCGAACCGGCCGAAAATGCTTCCGCCTGCGGTGGCCAGATTCCGAAACTGCACGCCCACAATATGGCGGACACATTCACGCACTGCCCCTCCGGTGTAACGGTTCAGAGAATCGTCCGTTTCCAGCTGACGCAGCGTCACCATGCATCCGATCCGGAATTCCTCCTCCGTTTCCTCAATCTTATCCAGTCCCAGCCCCGACAGGTCAATCACGGTCTGAACATTTTTCTGCCCCATTTTCACCCAGAGCATGCCTCCCACCAGCAGATTGCTCTTCTTCTGATTCAGCTGCCACGCTTCCTCCAGTGTTTCTACTTTTCGATATTCTTTACAGGAAAACACCGTCCTACCTCCATTTATCATAATGATCTTCTGACCCCAATCTCTTTTTATCAGTATATCAGATTTTCCGCAGATTCCATATAGAATTCTTTATATTTTTCCGCCGCCTCATCCCAGCTCTGATACCGGCTGTCTCCGCGGTGATCCTGTATCTCCAGATTATCATGGAGATAAGCGGCAAGCATATCTGTAAATTTACGGGCCCCCACCGTATTCAGATGAAGTTCGTCGGTAAAATCAGTTTTCCCGTCCAGCCCGCTCTGTTCCAGCGTTTCACTGTCATTAAAGTTCAGCACCAGGCATCCTTTTTCTGCCACATACGCTGCCGCCGCATTGATGGATCCCTGCTGTTTCTCTTCCATCACACTGGGTGAATTCAGAAAAACCAGCTGAATTTCTTTTTCTTCGGCAAAGGCAATCAGTTCGTCCAGAAGCTGTATCTGCTGCCCGGTCAGTTCCGTAAATGCATCACTGGCTTTCAGATCCACCGGCTTGACTTTCAGGCGCAGTTCCCCCTCATAGACACCTTTCATTTCCGTTTTTCCGGGAAAAAAATCTTCTTTATACAGCTTATAGCCGGTCAGTCTCCTGTGATACCGAAGAATCGGAAGATAGTAGGAAGCCTTCGTAATATCACTCGATGCGATAAATCCCGGATACCACTCTTCCATGTAATCCAGTGCCCGCTTCACCGTTTTTACCCGGTTCACCGACCACTTCATCTGATCCGTCACTTCACGTATTTCCTTGCTGGACACTTTCAGATTTTCCGGACGAAATCCGTGCAGATCCACTACGACAAAAGAAATCTCCTGGTACTTCATTGCCTCCTCGATCAGACTGACTGTGAGGAAGAAGGGCTGACCGTCTGTGGACAGCGGATAAACCGCCATTCCGTATTTGCTCCATGCCTCCGGAGCTGCCCAGCTCCGGTCCACCACACTTGTCCCGAGAATAATTCCATCCCATGTATCCTCAGGATCCGTATACAGTTCCCGAAAACGCCGGTTTTCAGCCAGAATATCTCCCACTTTCTCCATTCTCAGAACAGAATCCGCTGCTATCACAACTCCGAAAAGAACAATGAAAAACAGCAGGGCTCTGACTGCCTGTTTTTTTGACATAATTACAATCCTCCAACAGAGCCGAACCGGTCAGGCATCCCTGTCCCGTCAGCCCCTGTTTTTTCCTAAAACTGCTGATACACAAATTCTGCCGAAGAATATCCCGGTCCGTACATTCCAAACAGAAGCAGAAGCAGAAAGGCTCCGATGTATACTGTCCAGCGCACTGCAAGGGGATACTTTGCAACACTTTCTCTGATTTTTATGCCCCGCTCCTGGAACACACCCACAATCAGAAGCACAAGCAGCAAAACAAATACCAAAATCCAGTCTCTTACGGTCAGTCCCATTTTCAGGAAAGTCCCGTCTGTAAGCACCTGTGGATTCCACACGGTAAAAAAGCTTTTCATCATTACCAGTGCTGCCCGCAGTGAAAGCCCTCTGGAAAACATCCTGCCCAGACTGCACAGGAAGAAGGTACGTACCATCTGAAAAACACGCCATCCGCCAGACGTTACATCAATATGGCATTTTTCTGCCATCTTCTGGTACAGCGGTTCCAGAAGGATACTGGAAGAAATAATGACCGCATTCCAGAAACCGTATGCCACATACTTCCAGGCCGCTCCATGCCAGATCCCCACCAGCATAAAGGTCAGAAACATGGCGAGAAATGTGGGGATCATCTTTCCCGTCTGATTGCCGAACCATTTCTTTGTCTTTTTTCCGAGACGGCTGAACCGCTTTGACAGAGAAACGGGATAAAATACGTAATCACGCATCCATGCGCCCAGCGTGATATGCCAGCGTCTCCAGAATTCAGCCAGAGACCCTGCAAAATAGGGGCGTTCGAAATTCAGTGCCATTTCTATTCCGAAAATCTGTCCGATTCCGCGAACCATATCCATACCGCCGGAAAAATCGGCATACACCTGAAGACCGTATATGGCTGCTCCCACAAACATGGTCAGACCTGCGTAATTCAGATAATTGTCAAATATCTCTCCTGCTGCCAGAGCCAGCCTGTCCGCCAGAACTATTTTCTTAATCATACCCCAGAGAATCAGCTGAAATCCCATCGCCACTCTCGTATAATCAAATCTGTGTCCCTCATACAGCTGAGGCGCCAGCTGATCGTGGCGGGAAATCGGTCCCTGAATCATCTGAGGAAAGAAGGATACAAACAGCATATACTGCGGAAGACTCCTGTCTGCTCTGTATTTGCCCCGGTAGACATCAATCACATATCCCACAGCCTGGAACGTATAAAAAGAAATACCGAGCGGCAGCAGCCAGCTGATCCCCGGCAGATGCCATTCTCCGCCGAAAAACTTTACAGCCTGCTCCAGCGACCGGAAAATGAAATCTGTGTATTTCAGCACACAGAGAATTCCGATATTACAAATCACCGCTGCCAGCAGAACACGCTTCTTTCTTCCTGTCTGGACTGCCTTATACTCTTTTTTGGCATCCCGGTCAAGCTCTGCCTTATGCTCCGCCAGGTACTCCGATGTCTCTTCATTCAGTGCATCCAGCCGCCTGGCTGCATAAAATGTGGTCAGTGAGGTCACAAGAAGAAATAACGTCAGCTTCACGGAATTTGCCATATAAAACACGTAACTGCCCACAAGCAGAACCACCCATCTCTTTTTAAGCGGCATCAGAAAATAGAGCAGAAACACACACGGAAAAAACAGAAAAAACTGCAGTGATACAAGACTCATTTGTTTTAACTCTCTCTTTCGGTTATTCATTTCAGAACGAAATCATAAAGAATCCTGCGCACTGGCATAATATCTGCTGATGCGCAGGATATATGGGTAATTATAAAAGATATGCTTTAAAATGTCCACCGTCTGTTACATAAATATTTCATTGTTTTTCTGCGTTCGTCCTGTTTTTTGCAGTTTCGTAATATTTTCTTAATACTCTGTACCAGTATCCGAAAGCCATTCCGCAATGATAAATCCGTGATACCTTAAACCGGTCGAATCCGAACATCTGTGCCATATATTTTTCCTGTTGATTGCGTATGCCCGGAACACCCAGTACGTAACTGCCGTCCGCCGCTCTTCCCAGCAGCAGATGACGGTACTGATAAAATCCGTGCTGAAGGAAACTGCTCCTTCCCACCTGCCAGTTTTCCTGCTGAAGACGCAGGACATCACAGGGCATAATCTGTACACAATTTACTATTTCCCTGTCTTCAAAAGGCTGAAAAGGAATTCTCATCCGGAACAGATTCTCCACCGCATCCCGGCTCTCCCTGTGTTCTTTCTGCATTTCCTCCTCTGCCGGTGTCTCTGAAGCCTGAAGCTCCGGCTCTGTCTCCTCCTGCCGGCCTTCATCCCGGTCTTTTTTCTGCTCTTGTTCTCCCGCCTGATCTTCTTCTGCCGGATCTGCTTCTCCCGCCAGACCTTCTTCTGCCGGATCCGCTTCTCCCGCCGGACCTTCTTCTGCCGGATCCGCTTCTCCCGCCGGTCTTTCTTCTGCCGGATCCGCTTCTCCCGCCGGATCTGCTTCTCCCGCCGGACTTTCTTCTGCCGGATCCGCTTTCTCCTCTGCTTCCGGCTTCTTTTCACTGCCTCCGGCTGAAATTTCCGGCAACTCCAGTACAAATTTCCCCGTATCAATCCCTTCGTCATCCCAGACTGTGATGCAGCATCGCCCGTCACCGCTCTGAATCCAGATTCCGGACAGATCCGCAAACCGGTACTTATCCATACCTACCGGCACGTCCGCCCGGTAAGCCCATTCTTCCGATATCTCTGTGGCAGGGCGCATGACACCCAGCGGAAAGCCCAGCAGATATTTCCCCTCCCGTGCAAAGCCGTACACCTGAACGGGTGGTTCAGGGAACGTGGTAAGTGTCAGCCGAAACAGAATTCTCCACATCCCGTTTCGCAGTTCCACTTTTGCAAAACCTGCACTTTTCTGTTTTCTGCCATTTATGTACTCATAAAAATACGCAATAAACCGCCTGTATTCCGGCATGATCTTCACATCCTTCCATATTCGAGATCATTATATGCACCATGATCCCGGAATATGTCAGGATTTTACAGCAAAGCGTTCACCCTGTGATCAGAGACAGAGAGCTTCCTGTCGTCCCTTTTTTTACAACAATTTTTCTGTCAATGCGCTCCTTCAGTTCATCCACATGAGAAATAATGCCGGCCAGACGGCTGGTGCCTGCCAGCTCATTCAGAATACGTATGGCCTGATTCAGAGATTCCCGGTCAAGAGAACCGAAGCCTTCATCAATAAATACCGTATCGAGCTGTATTCCGCCCGCATGCTGCTGCACCACATCTGCAAGTCCCAGGGCAAGGGCAAGAGATGCCTTAAAGGCTTCACCGCCGGACAGACTGCGGACACTTCTCTGCCTGCCTGTATAATAATCATACACATTCAGCTCCAGTCCCGTCTGACTGCGAATGTTGTCTGCCTCCTCACACCGCTTCAGCAGATACCTGCCGTCTGTCATCGTCTGAAACCGTTTATTGGCCTCCCGTATGATCTGTGTAAAAAAGACAATCTGGATGTACTGTTCAAAGGCCAGTTTCTGTCTGCCCCTCAGCTCACCGTTGGCTGTATCAGACAGCGCTGCCAGGGTACGGTACTGCTCCTGTGCCTGGTCAATCTGCCTGCTGTTCTTTTTCAGATGATTCAAAATCCGCTCATCCGTCTGTAAAAGTGCGTGGCGCTGGCGCTGCTGCTGATCCAGCTCCGCCTTCTGCTGCATAAGCATCGTTTTCCGGCTCCTCAGAAGCTCCGGCTCTTCACACGTGCCCTGAACAGCCTGCTGCTGCAGCGCCTCCAGCGCCCTTTGCTCCGCTTTCACCCTGGTCTGGCACTGTTCCAGCTGCGCTCTTGCATCAGCAATCTCCCGTTCCGCCTGTTCCTTTTCCTTCTTTTTCCGGGCAAGGGCCAGAACTGCCTGTTCTCTGTTCTCATACAGAAGCTCTTTTTTCATTTCCTCCCGCTGGCGTATCAGCCCGGACATTTCTCCGCTGCATCTGTTCTCCGTTCTCTCTTCCTCTTCTTTTTCTCTGCGCAGAGATTCCAGACGGTGCTCCAGCAGAGGCTGCTGCTGTTCCAGTTCCCGTTTCTCTTTCAGCTGCCGTTCCAGCATCCCGTGTTCCTGTCTGTATCTTTCTTCTTCGCCCTTCAGTACAAGCTCTGCTTCGGAGAGATACTGCTGTGCATTTAATTCTGTAACCGTTTCTTTTTCCCCGGGAAATCCCATTCCTTCAAACCACGATTCCAATGCCTTCCGTCCCTGCTCATATCTGCCTCTTTCACGAGCCAGAATACCGGATAATTCCGCTGTCTCTGCCTGTGCGTTCTCCTTCCGGGCTGCCAGATCCTTCAGCTCTTTTTCCGACGGAACGTGTTCCTTTTTCCGGGCCGGACAAGGATGTTCCGTGGAACCGCAGACGGGGCAGGGCCAGCCATCCATCAGCCCTTCCGCCAGCACACCGGCCTGTCCGTTAAAAAAGGCAGTCTCCAGTTCTGTATACCTTCTTCCCAGCAGAGCATTTCTGTCTCTTGCCCGGCAAAAAGCAGTCATGGCATCTTCCACCGTTTTTTTCTGTTTTTCCAGAAACTCCAGCTGCTTTCCCAGTTCACCAAGCCGGCGTTTCTGTTCCGTTCTGCTTTTTTCTTCCGTCTCCAGACGCATCAGCTCCTGCTCCGGTGCTCCCAGCTTCTTCAGCCGGTCAGCCCCTGTCTCCAGCCTTCTGCCTGCCTCTTCTGTCCTCACTGCCAGATCCTGACGCTTCTTTTTCGATTCCGCGACAGTTTTCTCCAGCGTTTCGATTCTGCGGCACAGACGATCCATTGTTTCATAGCGTTCCATCCGGCTCTCCAGAGCTCCGATCTGTTTTGCCAGTTCTGCTGCAAATGGCTGCTGCTGCAGCGCCTTTTCGTATGATTCCCCCAGCTCTTTCTGTCGGAAAGAGAGCTGTTCCAGAAGAACATGTTTCTTTTCTGTTTCCTCTCTGGCACGCCGTGCCATCTGTTCCCGCCCCAGCTGTTCCTGTACTTCCATAAGCTGACGGTCCAGCTCCGCTGATCGTGCTTCCGTTTCCTTATGCCGTGTTTTTTCATACGCAAGCAGCTCCTCCAGTGCACCGACAATCTCTGTCAGGCTGCAGGAAAGCTCCGGTTTCTCCGACACGGACAACAGTACGTTCCACTTTTCTGACTGTTCCTCCTGCCCGGGCAGACGGATTTCTGATGCGTACTGTGCTGCACTTCTCTGTACTTCCTCATAAAGCCGTTTCGTTTCCAGCAGCTGCTTCTTCAGCGTTTTCTGGAAGTCAAGGTAACGGCCTGTATCAAATATCTTCCGGAAAATTTTTCCGCGTTCTTCCGTGTTGGCCAGCAGAAGCTTCAGGAAATCCCCCTGTGCAATCATCGCTATCTGTACAAACTGATTCCGGTCAAGGCCGATGATCTCTTCCACAGCCTTTGTGGTCTGACGGCTTCCCGTTATCACTCTGCCGTCAGGATATATAAGGGATGCATCTGCCGTTTCCTTTGTCATCCCCTGCCCCCTCGTTTTCGGGCGCAGATATTCCGGATTTCTGGTGATCCGGTACCGCTTTCCGTGGCACGAAAAATCAAGCTCCACATACGTCTTCTGTGCAGGAGCCGCGAAATCAGACCTCATCATATCCGCTTTTCTGGCATCACCGCTGGCCTCCCCGTACAGAGCAAAAACGATCCCGTCAAATATGGTCGTCTTGCCTGCCCCCGTATCTCCGGTAATCAGATAAATTCCATGGGCACCGAATTCGGAAAAGGGAACCTCCGTTTTTTCCGCATACGGCCCAAAGGCACACATTGTCAGTTTTTCCGGTCTCATTCGGTGTCACATCCCTTCCATATCTCCCGCACAACACGCTTCTGTACTTCATTCATCTCCCTGCCGTTCTGTTTCAGGAAGAATTCCTCAAACAGCTGCTCCGGTGTCTTTTCTTCCACCTGAATCTCCGTCTCGTCCACAACAGAAGCACTGCCGGTCAGGAAATCAAGCTTCATGATATTGGGATAAACCTCTCTGAGCTTTCCGATCGCATCCAGGATTTCCTCCTCATCCGTCAGTGTTACATGGAGATAATCCTCCGGATTGGCCGCACGGTACACCGCAGGCTGCAGCAGCTGATTCATGGGACCCCGGATTTCTCTCAGGTCGAGTTTCGGAATCAGGGGAATTGTATCCACCCTTACCCTTTTCCGTCCGGACCGGTCTGTGTTTCCCTCCATCCGGCAGTCCGTTTCCTGATCCTGTACCGTTTCGACTACGGTAATCGTCTTTTCATGGTCTGCCTCTGAAAATGAATATTTCAGAGGAGAACCGCAGTAGCGTACCGACTCTCTTCCCACCTTCTGAGGACGATGCAGGTGGCCCAGTGCCACATAATCAAAGTTGTCCATCACTGATACATCCACCTGATCCGAACCGCCCACTGATATCTCCTCTGATTCGCAGACAACGGCTCCTGCCACGAACTGATGCATCAGCAGAATTCTCACGGAACTGCCGGAGCATTCCTCCTTTTCCAGTACTGCTTCCACAGCCTGCTGTGTTGTATCAATGGTTTTTTCCGGGTAAAATTTCCGCACCTGGGCCGGCCGCAGGAAAGGCAAAAGGCTGATCTCCACCTGTTCTCTCACTTCACGTCCGGAATCCTCCTGTCCACAGTCTTCCCGTTCTTTAATTTCCACAATGCCGTCCGAAAAACGGCGCATTATGTACGTCCGGAGTGTTCCGTCAAAGACTCTGGACATGAAGATTCCTGCTTTTTCCATCATTTTCCCGCCGTATGCAATCCGCTCCGGTGAATCGTGGTTTCCCGGAATCGCCCAGACCGGGATG
>JAXEBU010000103.1:0-14286 GCA_034093895.1 Candidatus Choladocola sp.
GACTTCCCCGATCAGAATCCGGTCCGGACGCATTCTCAGACTCGATTTAATGAGATCACGGATGGTAATTTCCTTTTCACCTTCCGTATTGGCATTCCGGGCCTCCAAACGCACGAGGTTTTTCACTCCCTGTATCTGCAGTTCTGCGTTGTCTTCAATTGTAATAATCCGCTCATCCTTTGGAATGAAATTGGACAGAGCGTTCATAAACGTGGTTTTTCCAGAACCTGTTCCTCCGGAAATGAAAATGTTATAACCGGAACAGACCAGTTTTTCCAGAAAATCCACGACATCCCGCGGTACTGTCCCCCACCGGATCAGCTGTTCCATCTGAATCGGCCGGTCCGGAAACCGGCGAATTGTAATAACAGGTCCGTTGAGGGCCACCGGCGGCATGACAATATTCACTCTGGCACCGTTTTCCAGCCTGGCATCCACAATCGGAACCGACTCATTGACGATACGGTTGCACCTTCCGACGATCTGCTGCGCAATATCTTCCAGCCTCTCTCTGCTGCTGAAATTTTTATCCCAGAGTGTCAGCCGGCCTGCCCGTTCAATAAAGATCCCGTCCGTTCCGTTAACCATGATTTCCGTAATTGTCGGATCATCAATCAGTTCCTGGAGAATATCCAGCCTGCGGACGGAATTAAATAATTCCCTTCGCAGATCATTGCGTTCCGACAGCCTGATATAGAATTCAAAACTGGTCTCAAGAATCAGATCGTCTATATTGCGATAAATTTCTTCATCCTGAATCTCCCGGTATCCCTCCAGGTTTTCCATCAGCTTTTCTCTCAGAATTCTGAATTTTTCTTCGTCCATATCCGCCTCCAACAGCACAATTTATTCTTTCATACGCCTGCCTGCTCAGGATCGCTGTTCCTCTTCCCAGAGCAGACGCCGCACGTAATCACCCATTGTCCCCCATACAAGCTGCTGCACAGGGTTCCCGTTTTCTCTCTGAATCATCTGCAACGGCAAATGGAGACGGCAGGTCTTTTCTTTTACTGTTTCCATTTCAAGCATCTGCAGCAGTTTTTCATACTGCAGTATTTTTGCCTTTGAAATCATATCATCCTGAACCGGCATATAAATACGGTCACAGATGCCCAGGATCTGAAACAGTTCATCCACCTGCTCACTCAGATCGAGAATCAGAAAATCGTATTCACAGTAAGCAACAATCTCCTGAATAAAATCAATCCATTCCGTCCCTGACACATCCCTGATATCCGCCGGAGAAAGTGCCGGCGGTATGTAGTGCAGACCGTGAAAGGACTGAATCACTGAATTCAGCTTCAGGATCAGATTGCCTGCTTTCTGTCTGGCAAAATAAATCAGATCAGAAAGATCGGTTCTGTATTTTGTCTCCATCAGTTCTTCAAAACCGGAAAATTCCTCAAAGTTGAGGTACAGTACCTGCTTCGTCTCCGCAAGCACCTCGCCCATGGTCAAAGCAAAGGAGGTCTTTCCCGTTCTGCCGACAGGTGAATATACCCCGTATATTTTCGTATTGCGCGATGCCGCTGTCAGAATATGTGGCTGCGGATGCAGCTCAGTATAGTATTCCATCACTTCCGCCAGAACCTGATCGGATGACTGATATTTGTATACAAACGGATACTCCTCCAGCCCCTGCAGCGTTTCTCCCTCAGACAGAATAATCGTCCGGTTAACCGGCAGTTCCCGTATCTCATTGCACATGGCCCGCGTAGAAATCAGAAGAATTTCTATTTCATTCTCTCTGGCAAATGCTTCCAGACTCTCCACGTTTGTAAAAGCCTGTACTTCAAAAGGGGTTGATTTTTTTTCATTCAGATAGTCCATAAGATTGCAGGCGTAGGATGCCTCCAGATCACAGACTGCAAAAATACTTTTCTTCAATAGATACCTCCTATGTAACACATAATTCCAAGCAGAATCGGTATGGAAAAACAGAACTTCGCATCGTCATTCACGCCTGCAAGATACGGACGCCACCGTCCCGTTTCCGTATAGCGCATGAGATACTCTGCAAAATACAGCAGCCTCCGGGTAACAATACGGCGGTATAGCATGACTGCCGCGGAAATCGCTCCGCCGAAAAGTACAGACCACACAATACAGGAAAAGCAGTCAGCCGGTCCCATAAATCCTCCTGCCATACAGATCAGCTTGATATCTCCTGCCCCGATCATCCGAAAATAATACAGAATTCCCAGTATTAGCACGGGCAGAAAAACTCCGCCCAGAAAAGTGATCATCCCCGTCATGCCATGATCAAACAGTTGAGAAAACAGTCCGCACACAAGACCTGCGGCAATTAATCCGTTGGGGATGCGGCCGGATCTCAAGTCAGAAAGTACAGCTGACAGAGTCAGCACCAGCAGCATCGTTACCTGTACGTTTTTTAAAATATCGTCATCTCTCCTTTCTCCGCGACAAAGCGGATGATATTGTCTGTCTCACTGAATTTTAACAGAATCATTTTTGTTGAATCATTTGCGAAACTGCACTGATTACTGAAATGAAATATTTTCGACTGTTCTGAAATGATTAAGAACTGTTGACAAGATACATTATAACAGATAAATTCTGTTTGTAAAGAGTTTATGATTCATTTTATAAACATTGTGTGATTTTAACAAATTGTATTTAAAAAAATAAACACATTTCACAAAGCATGAATGCTTTTGCGATTCGGGTGCAATCAGAAAAAAGCTGTTACAGAATCCCTGAAAACGATTCTGTAACAGCCCTTTTTCACGCTTCAATGAGCCTGTCGTCAGTTTTTCCGGCCTTTCAGCCTTCCCCTTCCATATATTTCATATAATTTACCACCATCATGGCAATCTTGAACGTCAGCGCATCGTCAAAGACACGGATATCAAGTCCCGTGCTTTTCTGGAGCTTCTCAAGGCGGTACACCAGCGTATTTCTATGTATATAAAGCTGCCGTGCCGTCTCAGAAACATTCAGGTTATTCTCAAAGAATTTATTAATTGTCGTGATCGTTTCTTCATCGAAAGAATCCGGTGTCTCCTCCGTAAAGACTTCTTTCATGAACATCTGGCAAAGCGGCATGGGCAGCTGGTAAATCAGCCGGCCGATTCCCAGCGTATTGTAGGCGATAATTGATTTTTCCATATAGAAAATCTTGCCTACATCCAGCGCCATCTTTGCTTCTTTGTACGAACGTGATACCTGGCGGATTTCGTTCACGATCGTTCCGTATGCAATTTTTACATTGGACATGGCTTCTGTATTCAGCATATCCCGAAGCATTTTCGCCGTACGTTCTGCAGTGTCATAGTCATCCTGCTCCCGGAGTTCCTGTACAAGAATGATACTCTTTTCATCGACGGCCGTAATGAAGTCCTTCGCCTTGCTTCCGAACAGTCCCTTCACAATCTCCATAGCCGTACTGTCTTTTTCATTTTTCGTCTCAATCAGATAGACGATCCTGCGAACCTCCGTCTCAATGTGAAGCTTCCGGGCACGATTATAAATATCAATAGACAGCATATTATCCAGCAGAAGATTCTGAATAAAATTGTTCCGGTCAAACCGCTCTTTATACGCCGTAATCAAATTCTGAATCTCACTGACCGCTACCATACCGAGCATATATGCATCACCGGAAGTTCCCCTGGAGATCAGGACGTACTCCAGTTTCTTTTCATCAAAAACTTTGAAAAAATGTGCTCCCTGTACAACCTGACTGTCAGCCGGTGATTCAGCAAACCGTGTCACCGCACCTGCATCCGCAAAATCAGTGGGAACCGTCGTTGCGATTTCATTTCCTTCTATGTCCAGAATGGAAAAGTCTACCTTCGTAATTGTATGTAACTCGTCTATTGTATTCTGTAAAATCTGACTGGATATCATAGTTTCACGTCCTTTTCTGAAATTCAAGTCGAACACACGTGAGACCTGGCGCGCGATTCTGGTCAGCTTAAGCTGACATCTTTCTTTTCAGAATCGCTGCACATCCTCGCGGAGCGTTTCTCTCAGTCGGAGATTGGACTCCCACTGAGATGAATTTGTTATTACTCACCACTTATAGAAGTAGGAGTCTTCTTCGACTGAGAGAATTATAATTTAACAGTTCCATCGGTTCCATTATTTTTCTCGAATTTACTATATTATACCGAATCGGAGATTCTGTGTCTATCAAATTTATGCTGAAATTGACATTTTGTAACTGTTCAGAGCCAGACAAAATTTTAAACGCGGCGTAAAATACCTGCGTCTTTCATACTCAGCTGCTATTAATTCAGCAGATCATATATATAGTCGTCCGTTAATGGGCACATCCCGTACAACTGGCTGTTTATCCCGAGCAAAATAGCTATATTACTGCTTCCGGCACTAAGATACCATCGTTTCCCATATCTGACTGCATCAAGACAAAGCAAAAACTCTCCTTTTTCTGTCGAAAACCGACAGGCAGTAGAAACCAATTCATCCGCATTACAAATTTTTGCTGAATTAGCCATATTATTCCTGTTATTCTCGGATGCATACTGTTCATGCAAAGAAGCAGGATCAATAAATGTTCCGTCAAATTCAATCTCATCAAGATAACTTGTATCATCTGAAACAAACAGAGAATCCATAAATTCTTCCGTTGAATCATTATCTTCCATCTGGACAACGGTGAGTGCATCCTCTCCCAGCACCACATCAGAATATGTTAATACGAGGTAGTGACTGCGTATTAAATTAATCACATCACTTCTCCGCTGTTCAACATTCAGTTCCAGCGAAAAATCACTGATTGTCGGAATATACTTGTTCGTCGGAATGTAACACTGCATCCGCTCCAGATAACGTTCCAAGTCATAGTTTTCCGCATACGTCTCCACTGCAAACGCAGACATCATCTCCTTAATATCATGATGTGCCAGGCCATCAAGATATACGGTTACTGCTTCTTCCGGCGAATCGAACCCATCTCCTTCTATCCTGCCTGAACCACCGAATCCAAAAAGCCCCGCTGCCGATACATTTCCGGTGAATAAAAGAGCTGCAGCCATTCCGGTCAGTATCACTTTTTTCATTTTCTTCATCTCACATATCCTCCCTGAATGCGAAAAGAAGACCACAGCCGCCTTGACACATGATCTTCTTTTCATATTATCAGAATTTAAATACCGCTACTCCATATGCCGGCAGATCATACGCAAAAGAAAACTTTCTGTTATCGCATTCCTGTTTTTCTGCCTGGTAAATCTCCGGCTGTTCTTTTCCGCTTCCGCCGAATTCTGCTGCATCACTGTTCAGGATCAGCTTGTACTGTTTCTTTCTCGGCACACCCACACGGTAATCCGGTCTTGGTACAGGCGTAAAATTAATGACAAACAGCAGATTATTCTTTCCGTTTGCGGAACGGCGCACAAAGCTGAAAATACTGCGGTTATTGTCATCAGCATTAATCCATTCAAAACCTGACGGCTCACAGTCTGCCTGATACATGGCCGATGTTCTGGAATACAGCTTTAACAGAGCACGCACATAATTCTGAAGCTGCTGATGACGCTCTTCGCTCAGCAGATACCAGTCCAGCTCTCTTTCTTCGCTCCACTCCTGGAACTGTCCAAAATCCTGTCCCATAAACAGCAGCTTTTTGCCCGGATGGCCGAACATGAAGGAATAACCGGCCTTCAGGTTTGCAAACTTGTCATCATACAGCCCTGGCATTTTATTAATCATGGAGCACTTCAGATGAACCACCTCATCATGGGAAAGTACAAGGACGTATTTCTCCGAATAAGCGTACGTCATTGCAAACGTCATCTTATTGTGGTTATACTGACGGAAATAGGGATCCAGTTTCATATACTCAAGGAAATCATGCATCCATCCCATATTCCATTTCATGGTAAATCCGAGTCCGTCATCCTCCGGTTTTCCGGTTACCTTCGGCCATGCGGTAGACTCTTCCGCAATCATCATAATGCCGGGATATCTGCCGACCATCAGACTGTTCAGATGTTTGAAAAACTCGATTGCTTCCAGGTTTTTATTTCCGCCGTACTTGTTTGCAATCCACTGCCCCGTCTGTTTTCCATAATCAAGATACAGCATGGAAGCCACGGCATCCACACGCAGACCATCCACATGGAACTGCTCCACCCAGAAAATTGCATTTGCAATCAGGAAATTCTTTACTTCATTTTTTTCATAATCAAAAATCTTGGTTCCCCAGTCAGGATGCTCGCCTTTTTTGGGGTCTGCATATTCATACAGACGTGTTCCGTCAAAATCAGCCAGTCCCTGCGCATCTCGCGGGAAATGAGCCGGTACCCAGTCGAGAATCACACCGATTTTATGTCTGTGCAGATAGTTTACGAAGTATGCAAAATCTTCCGGCGTTCCGTACCGCGAAGTCGGAGCGTAATAACCGGTCACCTGATATCCCCAGGAACCGTCAAAGGGGTGTTCTGCAATTCCCATAAGCTCTACATGGGTGTAGCCCATACTCTTCACGTAATCCGTCAGTTCATGCGCCAGCTCCCGGTAATTGTAAAAGCCCGGTTCGCCTTCTTCATGCGGATGTTTCCTCCAGCTTCCCGGATGCACTTCATAAATGGCAACGGGGTTCTTATCCTGATCGAATTTTTTCCGGTTTTCCATCCAGACAGAATCAGACCACTTGATTTTTGTAAGATCCGCAACCTTTGAAGCTGTGCCGGGACGGACTTCCGCATAATTTGCATACGGATCCGCCTTGTAAATCTTTCTTCCGTCCGGTGTTAGAATCAGATATTTGTACAGTTCACCCGTACCCACACCTGGAACAAACAGCCAGTAAATGCCCAACGGGTCAAGGCGCTTCATGGGATATGCTGTTTCATCCCAGTCATTAAAGCTTCCGATCAGATACACATCCTTCGCATGCGGTGCCCAGACAGCGAAATGAGTTCCCTCTTTTCCCTTCCACTCCATAGGATGCGCACCCAGTTTTTTGAAAATGTCATAATGAGTTCCCTGCCCAAACAGGTACTGATCAAGTTCCGTAATAAACTCTGCAGATTTTTTTCTTCTTCCGGAACTCTTTTGCTGTGGTTTTTTCTCATTCACTGCCATACGTATCTTCTCCTTATATTTAAAGAATTGATGATCTAATTTCATGCCATTATCATCAATGAAGCTGCGCAATAACTCATTTTTACTTAAGAAGCAGCAGCGCACTTCCCCCTGCCATCAGTGTCACTGTCACTTTGCCGTTCTCCGGCTCCACAATTTCCTCCGTTTCCAGATTCACTATCTGTGATGCTGCAGTCGGAAGAGGTACTGAAACCTGCGCTTCCTGCTCATCATTGTTTACCATTACAATCACAGTTTCCTGCTCTCCGATTCTTGCAAAAGCGTACTGACGGTTTGTCAGCATCAGCTCACGATATCTTCCTGTTCCGATCACCGGATGCTCTTCTCTGCATTTTCCAAGGAAAGCCAGATAGTCGGAAAGCCACGGAACAGGCGGATTCTCTGCCATTTCTTCCGGATCCAGATGCGGTCTCAGTGCCGGATCTCCTCCGTTGGCCTTTCTCCCTTCAATGCCCCATTCTGATCCATAATAGATGGATGGGATTCCCGGAAGGGTATACAAAAGTGTATAAACCGGTTTCAGGTGCCGCTTGTCATTCAGCTTTGACGCAATCCGATCCACATCGTGATTGTCCACAAAGGAATACAGGGTACGTCCGCGACAAATTCCGCCGTTCTCATCAAACTGTCTCCGGATCGTATGCGCGATCTCAAAATAATTGTGATCATTATGACCGGAGTAAAGTCCTTTATGAAGCTCATAATTTGTAACGGAATGAAGCATCTCATCATTCGCCCAGCGCCCATAATCGCCGTGTATCACTTCGCCCATCAGCCAGAAATCCTGCTTTTCCTGTCCTGTAATCCAGCGCATCTCCTTCATAAAATCAAAATCGAGACAGTCGGCACAGTCAAGGCGGATACCATCGATATCAAACTCCCTGATCCAGAACCGGATTACGTCAAACAGATAATCCTTTACTTCCCTGTTCTGAAGATTCAGATTAACGAGTTCAAAACAGTTTCTCCACGCCTCATAACCAAAACCGTCATTGTAAGGATTGTTCCAGCCAAAATTCAGCCCCTTGTACCATCCACAGTATCTGGAGCCTTCCCGGTTTCTCTGAATATCCTGAAATGCAAAAAATTCTCTTCCTGTATGGTTAAAGACGCCGTCTACCACAATTTTCAGTCCAAGCTCATGAGCCATAAGTACAAAGGATTTAAAATCATCATTGTCCCCGAGCCGACGATCCACCAGTTTGTAGTCTCTTGTATCATACCCATGGGTCGTCGATTCAAACAGCGGTCCGATATAAACTGCACTGCATCCCAGACTCCGGATATGCGGCAGCCATTTTTTCAGCTCATCAAATCTGTGTACTGTCTCTTCCTCTTTATTTTCAAACGGTGCTCCACTCAGCCCGAGCGGATACATATGATAAAATACTGCGTTTTCATACCACTTGCACATTGTTCTGTCTCCTTAAAAATACTTTTTACAAGCCGTGCCCCTCGCCTACGCTTTGCTCCGTCTCGGTCACGGGCTGTCCTTCAGCCACTTCTCACAAGCCGTGCCCCTCGCCTACGCTTCGCTCCGTCTCGGTCACGGGCTGTCCTTCATCCACTTCTTACAAGCCGTGCCCCTCGCCTGCGCTTCGCTACGTCTCGGTCACGGGCTGGCGCCTTTCATCCGCTAACCACAAGCCGTGCCCCTCGCCTGCGCTTCGCTACGTCTCGGTCACGGGCTGGCGCCCTATCATCCTGCCCGCACTTCCACCATCCTGCAAGCAAGCTTGCAGATGGATGGAATTCCGGACAGGATGGCACGGCTTGTAGCTTACGTGAATATCCCATACATGAACTGGTTGACGAGGTTTATGATCTGCTGTTCACTGATTTCTTTTTTATGTTCCGGATCGGCCTCACATTGCAGTAACAGGAAGTGATTAATCGTTCCTGTAAAGCCAATGGCAAACTGCCTCTGACGTCCGTTCATATTTCCCAGCTGATCAGACGCATTTTCAAATGCCTCCACAACATTATCATAAAATGCAGTGACATACGGCTTGATTGCCTGATACGCTTCGTTTTCGCGTGCCGAATAAAAAAGTGCCATCATCAGCATATAGAATTCTCTGTCTTTATCAAAAAAATTGCAGTATGTTTTTGCCAGCCAGTAGAGCGTTGCCCGGATATCCTGATCCATTTTCATGGACTCTTCCACAAGTAAATCAAATTCCTGCAGTTTCGTCTCCAAAAGAGTTTTTAACAGACCGAGCTTGCTCCCGAAATAATAGTACAGCGTCGGTTTTGTCAAACCGGCCCTGTCTACAATTTCCTGCACGCCAACCGCGTCATAGCCTTTTGCATAAAACAGTTCTTTTGCACACTGCATAAGAAGCATTTTGTTTTCCATCAGATTCTCTCCGTAATCTCCTGTTTAAACTACATCCTGCCAGCCAGATTATAATTGTCTGCCTCTTAATCAATCTCATTATACCGTTCGGTATATAAAATGTCAATCTGTAAAAAAGAAAGACTGCCCAAAATAAATCTGCAGATCGTTCTGCTTCTTTATTTTGTGACAGTCTCTTCATATGATGATAATGTTAACAGTAATTCAGTATTTTTTTATGCTTCTGTATCCTCCTCCGCTGCTGTATCTTCTGGAATCAAAGCGTCCTCCAAAGCTGCTTCTTCCTCCATTCTTTCTGCCGGCTGATCATCCAGCACCAGAATTTCTGCCGCATTTCCGTCTTCATCAAGGGTGATCACTACTACATCACCGACAGCAATATCTGCAAGATCAATTTCTTCTGCCTCTTTTTCAGAAATCATGATTTCTTCATTTTCTTCTGTTATTTCCTCATCTGCTGCTTCACTGATTTCCTCTGACGCTTCCATGTCTGCTGCTCCGCTGACTTCCTCTGACGCTTCCATACCTGCTGCTCCACCGATTTCCTCTGCTGCTTCTGCATTTTCCTCTTCCGGAACAAAATAAGGTATACGTTTTACAACGGTATTTTCAGTAATGGAAATTGCCTGCTCCTCACCTGTCAGCTGAATCGGAATAGTGGCATCCTCTTCTGATCCGTCACCTTCCGTTCCTGCAACTTCCTCTGCTGATTCAGAAGCTTCTGATGAAATTTCTTCTGTCTCCGATCCGGGCTCTGTATTTTCCTCTGAATCATCTTCTGACTCAGCTGTATCGCTGTCCGGTTTCATCGGAAGCGTACCAACGGAAACCGTTATAGTATCTTCCTGAATTTCCCTGACCTGTCCGGTAACCTCACTGTTCTCTGCCTCAGCTCCTGTGAGATCAACGACAATTTCCGTTTCATCTGCTGCTGTACCGCCCTCTGCCGCATATACTGCCGCGGAAGACAATGCAAGTGTCACACCTAACATAATTGCTGCGTATTTACGTTTCATAAACAATCAAGTCCTTTCTTATCAAGCAGTTTATTTGTTTACAGCAACCAATATAGTTTTCAATTGTGTCAATTACGTGTTTACTTTTAAATGTTTTTGTGTATATTTTCTTTATTCTTTGTGAATCAAGGCAGCACAGAAACACCGGGAAACTGTCAGGGACTTCTGAAACGCAGAAAAAGACTGCCACAGAAATCCCTGAGAATTATTCTGAAGCAGTCCCTTCATTGCCGTAATTTTGCTCTTTTTATTTTACCAGCGAAAAGAAATCGGTCAGATCATCTGTTTCACATTCACCTTTTTCCATCCAGAAATCTGCCATCTTCTGGCTGATTGCATAGATCGATTCCTCACTGTTCTCATCCTTTAATGCTTCGTTTTCTTCTCTTCCGTAAAACTCCAGCCCGTTTACATCGCTGGCAATATCTTCTGCGGACACTTCTTCAAATCCGCCTGCCATCATCTCGTATGCCTCTTCCGGGTTCTCTCTCATGAAGTCAATGGCCTTATACCATGCTTCTTCCACCGCTTCCACGACTTCCGGATTTTCCTCCGCATAAGCCGTATTGACTACAAGAGAATCAAGAATGGTATCAGGATAATCGGCACTGGTAACCAGTGTATGTGCACCCTCCACACTTTCCAGTGCTTCTGAAAGCTCAGGCTCCCACATAATAGCGGCATCTACAGAGCCTCCCATAAAGGCCAGTCCTGCCTGTGTCGTATCGCCCATATCCATAACATTAATATCATCCTCTGTCAGGCTGCTTCCGTTTTCCAGGGCAGTCAGGAAGAAGTAGTAAGAAGATGCTGATTTATCCAGTGCAAGCGTACGTCCTGCCAGATCATCCATTGTCTCAATATCACTCACAGCAACCAGTCCGTCTGCGCCTGAAGAAGCGTCCATGGTCAGTACATAACGGCTGTCTGCACCGTTTGCATACATTTTGATATTCGGATCCTGCGCTGTTGCAAGAAACTGTATACTTCCCTGCGTAATCAGTGCCGCATATGTGGACTCATCTTCAATCACCTGAATATCCACGTTTACACCTGCCTCATCAAAATATCCGTTTTCCTGAGCAATAAACATGGGTGAATATCCTGTCCATGTACAAAATGCCATTGTTACATCCTTTGTCTCTGCCGCAGACACAGTCAGTGCTCCGCATAACAGTGCTGCCGGTAAAACTGCCAGTACTTTTTTCATAATCTTCCTCCTTGATAATACCGCTTTCATGCGGTTTTTATTTTGCCGGACCGCATTAGCGATCCATAGCTGCATCATTACTTTCCTGCCAGAGCATATCCATAATTCTCTTTTTGATTGCCAGAAATTCCGGAAGAACAAGAGAATTGTGATTTCTTTCGCCCGGCAGATTTACATTGATTACCTCACGGACTGTTCCCGGCCTTCTGCTCATCACATATACACGCTGTCCCAGAAGCACCGCTTCATCTATGTCATGGGTAATAAACAGGATTGTCGTACCCGTAGTGCGGCTGATCTTCGCCAGCAGCTCCTGCATAACGACTCTCGTCTGCGCATCCAGTGCGCCGAACGGCTCATCCATCAAAAGTACTTCCGGTTCATTGGCCAGTGTCCTTGCAATAGCTACACGCTGCTTCATTCCCCCGGAGAGCTGTTTGGGAAGTGCATTCTCAAATCCCTCCAGGCCGACGAGTTCAATGTACTTTCTGGCCCTTTCAGCGCGTTCTGACGGCGATACTTTTTTCATCTTTAATCCGAATTCCACATTTTTCTGAACCGTCAGCCAGGGAAAAAGGCTGTATCCCTGAAATACCATCCCGCGATCGGCTCCCGGTCCCTCAACGGGCTTTCCATCAAGGAGAACTTCCCCCTCTGTCGCGGTATCAAGACCGCCGATCACATTGATCAGCGTTGTCTTTCCACATCCGGACGGCCCGACAATCATCACAAATTCTGATTCCCTGACTTCCAGATTTACATCATGCAATGCCGTTACTCTATTCCCGCTGCTTCCCTCAAAAACCCGGGACAGATGACTGACCTGCAGTTTCAATTTCTGTTCCATATATGCTCCCATACTCTGTTCATCTTTCTGTCCCCTGCCACATGGCGCGCCGTACACCTGCAGAGGTATTTACTGAAATGTTGTATCTCTCCGTCATTTATCACTCAGGCGCTCATACCAGGGTGCAACAATTCTGGCAAGAATACGGAAAACCCAGTCTGTAATCAGTCCGATCAGTCCGATCAGGATTAACCCTGCAAAAATTGTATCTGTTGCCAGATAACGCTGCGATTTCAAAATCATATAACCGAGACCGTTGTCTGCCGCTACCATTTCTGCAACAACAAGATACGTCCATGCCCATCCGATCGTCAGACGGAAATCATCCATCAGGCCCGGAAGAGAGGCCGGGAAAATCACTTCTTTGTACACCTGCCATTTACTGGCACCCAGGGTTTTTGCTGCATTGATCATGTTTTTGTCCACACTGGAAACTGTATCGCATACCATCAGAACCAGCTGAAAAAAGGTACCAAGGAAAATAATCGTATACTTCTGATTTTCTCCGATTCCCAGATAAAGCAGCGTCAGAGGTACCAGTGCCACTACGGGAAGATATCTCACAAATTCGATAATAGGCTGTACGAAAGCACTGAACTTCTTTGAATTTGCCATCAGCATTCCCATCGGCAGCGCAATCACGACAGACCAAATCCATCCAACCAGCACGCGATACGTCGACTCCCAGCAATTCGCAAAAAGCGAACCGTCTTTTGCCATTTTCACCAGTTTTTCAATGACAGCTGTCGGTGACGGGAGAAAAATATCGCTCACATATTTTCCATAAGAACCGATACACCATGCCGCTATAATGAGCAGAAAACAGATCAGCGAAAGAAATCTTTCACCGCTTCTGCATCTTTTCTTCTTGTTTTTCATACTACCGTTCACTTTCCTGCTTTACCTTAGTAATGTTTTACAAGAACATATAATACTTTATAAACCGTAATCTTGCAAGCTTTTTTTTAATAAAAGACCTGATACCACAATTCTGTGATATCAGGTCCTGATTACCTTAAAGCATCCCTTCCATATTTGTAATGCGCTCACTGTCGTTATACTTGTATATTTTACTCTGTTACTCTTATCTGGCACATTTTCATGGCAGACAGGGCGTTTTCATGGCTCTGCGGTGTCACACCGGCACAACAGGTCCCGTCTACTGTGATCGGAATCTCAGGAAACTTTGCTTTCAGAATCATTGCATTGGAAATCACACAGATATCCGTACACAGCCCGATCAGCTCTATTTCCCGGACATCTTCAAGCTCAGCAATATAATCAGCCAGTTCAAGGGATCCAAAAGAAGGTTTATCAATGACGGGACACCCCGCAAGATAGACCTCTTCCGCAATTTCCCAGCCAGGCGTTCCTTTTACACAATGGATCACCGGCAGATTCTTTCCCTCCTGTGTGTTCAGATAATCAGCAGTGTGGGTGTCTCGCGTATAAATAACAGTGTTGCCTGAATCAGCATACTGATCCGCTTTGGCCCGGACACGGCCTGTAATTTCCGCTGCTTCCTTCGTTCCCAAAGCCCCGTCTATAAAATCCTTCTGCATATCAACTACAACCAGTACCTTCATATTGCTCCTCCTTACATCTTTCATATAATTTCCTGACAGTATCCCATCCACACGGAACATTTTTTCGTATAGTAAACAGTATTTCTTATACAAAAAAAGAAGTGTTGAATCTCAACACTCCCTGTATTCATGAGACATCGGGGATTCGAACCCCGGACAACTTGATTAAAAGT
>JAXEBU010000104.1:0-7924 GCA_034093895.1 Candidatus Choladocola sp.
CGTTTTCTAACGGTCGGCAACAATCAGCAAACCACTTATGCCGCGAAAGGCTCTTTACATGAGTAGCACATGATAGGCTTCTGCCTCTGGAATTACCGCAGGCGATTTCATCGCTAAGCGCTTACCGTTGGTTCCTGCAATTTTGCTCTTTGTGGCAGTTATTGGTTTTGTGGCATTGGCTTACTACTTGGGCGATAAAAAGATTTGCAATATGAATCTTGTCGAAGCAATTAAGGATGATACACTTATGTTGTAAACTAATCTCAAAGAGCTGGATTCCTCAAACACCAGAATCCAGCTCTTGTTTATACACAGATCAATTCTTTCAACAATTTTTTCATAATCACTATTTGGCGATTACAATAAATGTTCCAGATATACGAAATTTAAATTCAATTTATTCCCCATCAAAATAAAAATGGCGAAGTGCTTATCGTAACACTCCGCCGAAAGCCTAACCGGTTTGAGCATAAGAATGCTTGGTTAGGTCTGCTTTACTATTTTATGCAGCTCTGCTACATTTAGATGTGCTTTCCAATCCGCCGGAAGATTCATTGCTGTAAGACTGACTACACCAATATTATTTTGAATCAGCTTATCAAAAGCATCTACAAATACTGTCCACTCCTCATTAGTTCAAGTACGCCACCGGCGTACCTGAATTTTGTAAATATATTCGTGCGATATTTGGAATATTCGCGGGAATAAATCTTGTAATCAGGGGTGGCCATTCCTGTATCACGGATCAACTAATTTAATAATTGTTGAACTACAGCACCGATTCAACCAGAACTTTTGTATAGTCCTCTCTCGGATGATTGATGATTTCATCCGGTATTCCCCGTTCTACGACTTTTCCCTGACAGAGCACCAATACTTCATCACAAAATGCCTGTACCAGCGCCAGATCATGACAGATCAGCAGAAAGGAAAGGCCTTCTTTTTCTTTTAACTCCGACAGAAGTTCCAGCACCTGTTTCTGTACTGTCACATCCAGCGCACTGGTAGCTTCGTCACAGATAAGTATAGATGGTTTTACCGCCAACGCTCTTGCAATAGCAGCTCTTTGGCACTGGCCGCCGCTGACCTGATGAGGATACCGGTCTGCAAATTCCGGTGTCAGGCCGCATCTCACCAGCAATTCTTCTACTTTCCTTTTTGTCTCGCTTCGACTCATTCCAATGTTTCGCAGGCTTTCCCCGATGCCATCCCCCAGTGTGCGGCGCGGGTCAAAGGATTCCATGGGCATTTGGAATACCATCTGGATATCCCGATACGCTTTTCTGAGTTCTTTTCCCTTGGCATTTGTAATATTCCTGCCCATCAGCATCACGTTTCCTTCTGTCACATCCACCAGATGGGTGATCATTTGGGCAATCGTACTTTTCCCTGATCCAGACTCACCCACAATACCCAGACACTGGCCCCTTTTCAGTTCAAAGCTGACATCCTCCACCGCCGTGAATGTTTTCTTCCCAGAGGTAAATATTTTTTTCAAATGTTCTGCTTTCAGTATCGTCTCCGACATCATTCTTACCTCCGGCTATCGCTGTGCCGGTACCTTCTCCTTTTTCAGATGAAGCACCGAGTCCATCAGTTTTTTCGTATATGCATTTTCTGAATGGTGCAGGACACGGTCTGTGGAGCCGTAATCCATGATCCTTCCGTTTTGCAGTACCAGTACCTGATCTGCCAGCACGCCCACCACACCGATGTTATGTGTTACCACGATCATCGCTGTTTTGTACTCGTCTCGCATCAGCTTCAGTTCTTCCACTACCTGTTTCTGCACCGTCACATCCAGGGCGCTGGTGGGTTCATCTGCCAGAAGCAGGGATGGAGACTGCATCATTGCCATGCAGATCCCCACTCTCTGGTTCATTCCTCCGGACAGCTCAAAGGGATAACTGGAAAGTACACGCTTCGTATCTGTCAGTCCGATTTTTTCCATGATATCCGCTGCCAGGCGATTGCTTTCCTCTCTGGAAATCCTGCCATGTTCCGACATGCTTTCAAATATCTGGTCTCCCACTGTGCGGATCGGGCAAAGAGCTGCCTTGCAGTCCTGAAAAACCATTCCTATCTCCGGGCCCAGAAGCCTCCGCAGCTTCTCCTGCGGCATATCGACAACATTCTGACCCTTATAATAAATGTCTCCTCTTGTCACCATACCTGCGCTTCCCAAAAGTCCCATAACAGCCTTGATCATGGTACTCTTTCCGCTGCCGGACTCGCCCACGATCCCCAGGATTTCCCCTTCCTGAAGGTCAAAGCTTACATCATGAACGACAGGGGTTCCATTATAACAGATGGTAACATGCTCTACCTGCAGCAATGGTTCCATATTTGTCTCCTTACTGAATATCAAGATCGGCTGTGATCTCGTAGTAATCACACGGATGTGCCGCCATACCGGTTACGTTAGACTTCGTCACAATTCCCATGTTCAGATGCGCAACAAAGAAGAAGGAACAGTCATCCAGAATCTTCTGCTGCAGTTCGATGGCAAGCTCCCCACGCTTTTCTTTATCAAAGGTCTGATGGAGTTCCTCCACCAATGCTGTCACCTCATCGTTCTGATAGTTTCCGTAATTCTTCGAGCCAACCACGGTGCTGGTGAAAAAGTACTCCGGATCCCCGGTAGGAGCCGTTGTAGTAGAACTTACATACAGGTCAAAATCCCCATCACCGGCATAGGTCCTGTGATCTGAAGTGTTATTGATATCCACATCGATCCCGATCTGTTTTAACGTGTCATGTGCATAAGTAGCCAGCAGCGGCTGCTCCAGACGTGTAGGATAGGTCAGCCATTTAATGGTCAGTTTCTGTCCGTCTTTATCCACGTATCCGTCTCCATCTGTATCCGTCCAGCCTGCTTCCTCAAGAAGGGCTTTCGCGCCTTCCGGGTCATAAGACGGGGCGGTCACAGCATCATTTCCATAAGAGAAGCTGCTGGGAAATACACCGACTGCCGGCACACAGCGTCCGTTTGCAAGAACTGTGCAGAAAGACTCTTTATCGATCCCCATCTCGATTGCCTTTCGTACATTCATATCCTGCATGATTTCCGAGTCCATATTAAACTGCCCGAAGAAACAGCGGCTGGTGGGCATGGAATTGATGGTATAATCCGGATTATTCTCAAATAATGGATAGTTATCATACTGGAGCCCATAAGTGCCCTGGATATCCCCGGTCTGCAGGGAAGCGCAAAGTGATCCGGCATCCGAGAAGGATTTTACGATCACATTGTCAACTTTTACCTCCCCGCCCCAGTAATTCTCATTCTTTACCAGATTGATCTGGGTCGGTGTAACCTCCGTGGCAATATACGGGCCTGTTCCTGCCACATTTGCGGAACCGCCTTCCCCCTGAATGCCATATTCCATATCAATAATGGCACCATAAGGATCTCCCAGATAGTTTATGATAGCCGGACACGGCTCTGTGGTATGGATCGTCAAAATTAACCCGTCTGCCTCAATACTGTCAATTTTCAGGTCACTGGGTGCCCTGTCATGAACTGCAATCAGATCCTCCAGGCATTCTTTCACCGCCTGGGCATCCATCGTCCGCCCGCTGGAAAACTGGACTCCATCCCGCAGTGTTATCTTCACTGTATTGTCATCTGCAAACTCATAATCCGTGGCAAGCCATGGTTCCACTTCCATGTTGTCATTATATTTGAACAGAGTCTCACCTACACCATAACGGAGAGCACTCCATCCGGAGTAGTTATCGTGTGGATTTAACCCTGCATCTCCCATTTCCTCACTGTAGCCTGTAGTACCATAAACAAACGTTTTCCCTTCTGCAAATGCGGTTGTTCCTGTCAGGCCAATGATTACCGCACAGGAAAGCATTGCAGCAAATAGTCTCTTCTTCATCTTATCGTCCACCTTTCTTGAATATCTAAAACAATTTGTAACTGTTCAGTACCTTCACAGTTACGGGAACAAATCCATGCAAAATCACCTTCGGTGATGGATTTGTTCCTGTTAAATCTACATTTTCTCACGGCATCCGCAGTAAATGCGTATGCCTGCTGAATAGTTACAACAATTTATCTACAACAACCCGGCCCTTCCTGCAGGCACATCCGGAATCGCCTGTATGAATTCAAGCCGACTCGTCATATTCCTCCTCATCTGTTTCTCTGCTTCGGATCCATGTAATCCCGCAGCGTATCACCCAGCAGGTTAAATACCATGACTGTCACAAAAATAGCTGCTCCCGGTGCCAGAACCATCCATGGGGAAACCTGGAGCATGCTCCGTCCTTCATTGATCATGCTTCCCCATTCTGCCATCGGCGGCTTCACGCCAAGCCCCAGAAAAGAAAGCCCGGCTAATTCCATCATCATCGTTCCGATATCCAAAACCGATGTAACCAGAATGGGGCCGGCAATGTTTGGAAGGATGTGCTTTACAAGAAGCTTTGGAGTACTGCTCCCTGAAAGCTGCGCCGCCATCATATACGGCGCATTTTTCTGCGCAAGGGTCAGCCCCCTTGCCAGTCTCGCAAACTTTGGCCAGCTGATCACAGCCAGTGCAATAATCGCATTGTGAACACCTCCGCCAAGTACACCGGCCACTGCAAGGGCAAACACCAATCCCGGGAAAGCAAGGAATAAATCTGAGATACGCATCAGAACCGTATCCACTTTTCCATGATTCCATGCGCAGATGATCCCGATCCCGGTTCCCACCACTGTAACGATTACCACCAACAACAGCGTTGAAAAAATACTGGTGGTGCTTCCAATAATGACCCTTGAGAGCATATCCCTTCCGTACCGGTCTGTCCCCAGAGGATGTGCGAAGCTGGGCGGCTTCTGGGCCATCATTAAGTCCTGGGCGTATGGATCATAAGGACAAATATACTTTGCGAATATAGCAGTCAAAAGAAGAAGGACGGCAAGTGTCAAAAAGAAGATCAGTTTGTCCTTAATATAATTTTTCTTTATTTTCTGTTCCCGGACTGTAACCTGTTTTTCTTCA
Source organism: Candidatus Choladocola sp. (assembly GCA_034093895.1). GTDB lineage: Bacteria > Bacillota > Clostridia > Lachnospirales > Lachnospiraceae > Choladousia. Next base: position 5,001 of record JAXEBU010000104.1, read on the forward strand.
CTCATGCTCCTTCACCTCCAAGCCTTACCCGCGGATCCAGATAATGGTAAATGATATCCGTCACCAGATTCACCAGCACATAAATCACAGCCATAACGGCCGCATTCTTTTGCAATCTCGACAAAACGATTTTCAAGGTAACGGATCAGAGCCTTATTCAAGTCCCTGCCGACAAAAATCACAGCTGTGTTCCAGTAGTATTTTTCTTTGCCGGATTGGTAGTCGCGAAGATGCTGAGCAAGGCGATCCTGCACATTTTCAGCTTCGCCGATATATACAGAGTCGGTGCCATCGTTTCCTGGCAAATCAAGAAATATACCCCGGCGCCTTTAACATCGTCTCTGTCGCAGCCAGGTACTTCTGTACGGGGAATTTTAATCGCCTTGCCGTTCCAGTTAGATAATTCTGCCGTGATCAGGCTTTCAGCGGTTCCATTAACAAGAAATAATTCAATTGCTTTTCCGTAAGCCATTTCTATATCTCCTTACGCAGCCAGTGCGTTTGCATTGACCTGCTCTATTACTCTGCGAATGCCCATCCAAACGGTTAGATCTGTGAATACTTCTACGATGCTGCCCTGATCGGTAAACGGTGTTTCCTGCAGAACGGACAGATCCTTCATCATACCATTGTGAACGATGAATTCAACAATCTGGTTTACAAAGTAAATCTGTCTGCTATCCAGATTGGTCTCATCCAGGTATTCCGCAAAGGCTGCCTTTGCAGCAGCCATATCAAGGCCGACAATTTCACGGACAAATTCACCCAGCGGCTTGTTTCCGTATTCAGCCTCATAATCCTGCTGAGTTCCGATTTCGCTCCAAAGGATCTGTTCAAGCTCCTTGATATCGGCGGCGGTCAGCGGGATATTGCTCTTCAGCTTTGCAATAACTGCATTGTCCTGATGCTGACGAACGTAATACTCAGCTTTAGCTTTATAATTTTTCAGGTCATCGTTTTCCAGCTCAGATTCTTTCCACTCCATGGATAAGATTTCATCATCAAAATCGGTATCATAACGGATCTTTATAATAGGAATGTACTTCATCAGATCACGAAGACTTTCACGAATATGCTCAAATTCATCAATTCCGGCATTATCAACATAATCGGTGTGCAGAATCTTATCAATCAGTTCTGCCTGCATCATGATTTCCGGAATATTTGCAACGCTGGCAACTGCCGAAACCTTTTTAATCAGGTCATGACGGGCCTTGCTGTATTTCTTTCCGGCAAGATATGCAAGTTCAATGCCATACATGAGTGCATCGAAACGGAGTGCTTTTGCATCATCGTTTTCCGGTTCAATCAGCGGCGCAAGTTCCTGCTTTACCATCAGCGTATCTTCGTAGGTTAAGGTCTGATAGTTTGCGGCAACTGCATATGTATCCACATACTTCAGGTGTTGACGAACTGCAAAGTTTTCACGGTTGAGTTCCTGTACTTTGCCGGACATATGCTCAACCAGTGCGTTTCTGTATGCAATAAGACGCTCCGTCTGATACTGCAGATCCTGAAGCTTATAGGAAATCTCGAACTGTAAGCTAAATATAGCGCCCTGCAGAGCAATCATATTTGCTGTCGGCTTGCCCTTGTTCATGCGGAAGAATTCGAAGTTTCCGCAGAAATCGAAGATGTAGAACTTCTGCTTATCCTCACCGTCCATCAAACCGGGGCAAAGACGGGTTCCACGACCGATCATCTGCCAGAATTTTGCCTTGGACATGACCTTTTTGAAGAACACAAGGTTCAGAACCTCCGGTACATCGATACCGGTATCCAGCATATCTACAGAGATGGCAATCTGCGGAAGTTTTTTGGGGTCGGAGAATTCGTCGATTGCACTTTGTGCATAGGTCATGTAATTGTCGATTACCTTGGCATAACCGTTCAGGTGCGGATATTCTTTTCCGAACACCTCAAAGCATTAAATAAAACATCTGTTGGATTGATTTCAAATTCATGAGCAATTTCTGACTGATGAGGTAAAAATTTCACATCACGAATTACAAAATTTATTTCTTTTACATTTTGCAGATTTTTTTCAAGAAGAGAAAATACTGAAATTGTCAACTTATCATTTACGATATTAACAACTGCATCTTTTTTTATCTGCAGCACTTCATTTATTTTTTGAATCATTTGTTCATTTGTATTAATCGCATTCATATGTAATCATCCTATTCTGTTCTGATAGCATCACAGATATCTCCAATATTGCAATCAAAATATTCACAAATCCGAAGTATCGTGCCCATTGATACTTCCTCGCCTTTGTTCAGTTTTGTCATGGTCCCAGGAGAAATCTCAAGTGCTTCTCTAAATGCTTGTTTAGACATTTCCTTCTCTGCCAACATAATCCATAATTTTTTATAACTAATTTTCATCTGATTACCTCTCCGAATAGAAGTATTAACAATTGTCTCGTTCTATTTTACCAACAATCCAAAGAGGAGACAATCAGATAACGAGATTTTTTAATAAAAATATGTAATAAAATCACACATATATGCGATTATCCTATGTATGATTGTAAAAATGTTCCGAACATCAACGTTCAATTCTTATTCCATTTCATCTTCCCAGTAATCGTATGCATCATCATATCCATCATCATAATCACCGTCTCCAAATTCTTCTGCCCATTCATCTGCAAAATCATCTGGATCGTCATATTCTTCTGCATCATACGGATCAAAGCTCTTCCCTGTATATGTCTTTTTGTTGGCATTATAAGAAGGCTGTGAATTGCTATTGTTCTTAATACCAGTATCAGAAACCGTATGAAACACTGATCGAACAGATTCAGACAGATGTCTCTGCGCTGGATATAAAGATAACTGCTCAGGAAATCGCATTATATCTGTCGGAAAAGAAAGTTCCACCAGAACATCTGGAGGCCATGAAAGAATTCATAGCATATC
>JAXEBU010000105.1:0-44357 GCA_034093895.1 Candidatus Choladocola sp.
ATGGCCACTTCCTTGTCCGTCGTGTTCTTAATCACCTGAGCCTCGGAATTACCTTCCGCAGTGTATGTAGCTGCGATGTTGTCACGCTCTGAAATCATCCGTTCATAGACGGCAGCTTTATTGTCCTCCGGAAGATCCAGCTGCTTCGTCTCGAACATCAGCAGTTCAATCCCGTACTGATCCATACTGTCATCAATCCGCGTCATAACAAGCTGTGACAGTTCTCCGTCTCTGCTGGTAATTACCTCATCCTGATTCATACTGCTGATGGCATTTTTCAGTGCATTGTAGACGGCGGTATTGATACGGCTCTCGGCATTCGTCACGGAACCGTTCAGCGTCTGTGCAAACTTCATGGGATCTGAAATCTTCCAGAGCACGTAGCTGTCTGTAATCATGGTCTTTTTATCCTTCGTAATGACCTCTGAAGGTACCAGGTCATACAGCAGTGTCTGTTTCGGAAACGTGTCTGTTGTCTGAATAAAAGGCAGCTTCATACCGAGTCCCGGCTCATCAATCACTTTACTGATGCGTCCGAACTGGCGTACCAGACGGTATTCATTTTCACCGGTCACTACAACAGAAGAGCCGAGCAGCACCAGAACGACCGCCACAAGGATAATTCCTGCTATTTTTTTCTTCATCTGCTCTCCTCCTTTTCTGTATCACCGGACTGCGGCCCCCCTGTTTCCTCCGTCCGGGTACCGGCAAAGGACTCCAGTGGCAGAAGCTTCTGCACACCGCTGCCGTCATCAATGATTACTTTCATCTCCGGGAGCACATCCTCCATGGCTTCAAAAAACATCCGCTGTTTCGTAACCGCCGGATTTTTTTCATACTCCTCATACATGGAGTTAAACCGGGCCACCTGTGCTTCTGCCTCGTTAATCCGCGTCTGCTTCTGGGCCTCTGCATCCTTCACGATCTCATCCGCCTGAGCTTCTGCCGCCGGCAGCTTTTCGTTGCGGTATTTGTTTGCATTATTCAGCGCTGTCTCTTTTCCCTGCTTTGCCGTCTCCACCGCTTTAAACGCTTTCATGATCTCCTGTGTCGGCGGCTCGGAATCCTGAATCGTAATGTTGACGAGGGACAGACCGATATCCTGATCCTCCAGCTTTTTCAGAATCATCGCCTTGATCTCTGACTGGATTTCTGTTTTTCCCGTGGTCAGCACACTGTCCACCTCATAACTTCCGATGACAGTACGGATACTGCTCTGTGCAATGTTTTTCAGAATATCCTCCGGAGCTGCCGATGCATACAGATATTTCACCGGATCGGAAATCCTGTATTCCACAAAGAAATCCACATTTATAAAGTTGTAATCTGCAGTGATCATGACTGCCTCATCATCCACCGTCTCATTCGTCACCGCATCATACCCGATCGGAAAGCCCTGAATCGTTGTATTTACTTTCTTTACCTGCTGAACCAGAGGAATTTTAAAATGCAGTCCCTTCTCCGAAACGGTCTTTGCCTGTCCGAAGGTGGTAACCACAGCTTCCTCCTGCTCTTCAATCTGATACCACATTCCGTTGCTGAACAGAACGACCGCCAGCAGCAGTATGGCAGCACCGGCAATCCATCCTGCATATTTCAGCAGTTTCTTCCTGTCCGTTTTTTTCTCCAATGTTTTCCCTCCCTCAATACTTCATCCAATGTCTGTCAATGTTTGTCGCTTTCTTTCACCTTCTGAAAAAGAAGTAGCACCATCATACAATATACGATGGTGCTTTTCAAGTATTGCGGATTACCCTATTACTTAATTTTTTCTAAATTTGTGACACTTTTCTGCTTTTTCCGGAAGACAGGATTCTTCTACTGTATTTCCACTACTTTTGTGCAGACACGTTCGAGAAGCGCGTCACTGTGGCTGACTACCACCATACCGAGATTTCTGCGTTCTGCTTCTTCCAGGAGAAAATTCCAGATCTGGCTCTGGGTGATCAGATCCAGCATGGTACTGATCTCATCTGCCAGAAGAATTCTGGTGCCTTCGCCCAGTGCACGGGCAATGCAGAACCGCTGCATTTCTCCGCCGGAAAGCTCTGATGGAAACCGGTTCTTCCAGTCCTCCTCGATTCCGAGTCCGGCAATAATCTGCGGGCTGACGCGATCGCCTTCCTCCAGCACAGTTCTCATTTTCCGCTTTGGATTCACCGCCTGCTCCGGATGCTGCCACACCATCTGCACCGGACAGTATCCCCTGTATTTCGTGACCGGCTTCCCGTCCAGAAGGATCTCCCCCGACAGCGGTTTTTCGTATCCTGCCAGGAGACGGCACAGCGTCGTTTTTCCGATTCCGCTCTTTCCGCGCAGTCCGATACGTTCTCCTTCTTTTACTTCGAAAGACACGTGATTCAGTACCATCGGTCCGTTTTCCATATATTGAAATGAAACATCCTTAGCCTGTAAAATCATCCTATTCTCCTGCTCCTCCAATGGCTTTGTTCTGCGGATGGATGCAGCGTACGCGGCCTTTTCCGATTTCTGTCCACGGGATCTCCTGTCTGCATGCTTCTGTCAAACGGCTGCAGCGCGGTCCGAAGGGGCATCCCGCCGGCATTTCTTTTGCGTAGGGCTGTGTTCCCGGTATTGCTTCAAATCCGTGCTGCGGCATGGCTTTCCAGAGCGCCCTCGTATACGGATGGCGCAGTGTTTCACAGGATGCGAAGTCTTCCACCGATGCTTCTTCTATGGTTGATCCGGCATAGAATACGGTAATCTGATCTGCTGTCTCGATTGCCAGCTCCAGATCGTGGGTAATCACCAGCACACCGGCTCCTCTGTCCGCCAGCTCGCGGAAATGCTCCATCGCCCTTTTGGCAACGGAAATATGGAGTCCCGGTGTGGGCTCATCTGCTATCACAAGTCTGGGATTTCCCATCAATGCTGTCGAAATCATGATTCTTCGTGTCATTCCGCCCGACAGTTCAAAGGGATACAGCTCCCCCACTTTCGGATCCAGCTCATACTGGCGCAGAATCTCATCCAGCTTCTGTCTGCTGACCGGATCATTTTTCCCTTTCCGGATCTGCGTTCCCGTTTTGATCAGGGGATCCAGGTAGGAAGTGCTCTGGGGTACAAGCACGATCTCGTCCCCCCGCAGCTTTTTTATCTTTTTTTCTGTAAGCTCTTCTCCGTTATACAGGATCTGTCCCGATACTTCTGCGTTATAGGGAAGAATTCCCAGTACCGCATGGGCCAGAAGGCTTTTTCCGGAACCGCTGGAACCTACCACAGCCACTATTTTCCCCGCAGGTACCGTCACATCCAGGTTCCGGATTACCTCCAGCTGTGTCTGGCGGAATCCTTTTTCATACTGTTTAAATGAAATCCGGAGACCTCTGATATCCAGAACCGGACTCTGCGTTTTCTCCATTTCCGGTACTCCTTTCCTATTCATGCACACTGTTGGGGTCAATCAGCCTGCGCAGATTTTCGCCCAGAAGATAGAACAGCACAACGATCAGTACCAGTGCAAGGCCCGGGAACAGCGCCAGCCACCACTCTCCCAGCACCAGATATTTCATACTTTCTGAGAGAATAATGCCGATTGCCGGCTGTTCGCTGGTCAATCCGAAGCCAAGGAAGGTTATACTGGCTTCGTGCAGAATTGCATGGGGAAACATCAGCACCAGACCGACTGCAAACTGAGGAAGCAGATGGGGAATCATATGGTGCCACGCAATATACAGTTTGCTTTTTCCCAGCTTTCCTGCAATTTTTACGTAGGGGCTTTCTTTCAGCTGCATTACTTCTGCGCGGATCAGCCGCGCCAGAGAGGTCCAGTGAGTGAATGCCACGCCGATAATAACGCCTTTCAGTCCGCGCCCAAAAGCAACGGAAATCAGAATCAGCAGAAGCATGTGGGGAATTCCCATAACGAGATCTATGATCCAGGTAATAAGGCTGTCCGCCCTTTTTCCCAGAGTAGCGGCACAGATTCCAAGGAGCAGCGCAATGACAGCACTGATCGCAGCTGCCAGTACACCAATCAGAATGCTTAAGGACAGTCCTTTCAGCGTCCTTGCGAACATATCACGTCCCATCCAGTCGGTACCGAATAAGCAGGAAATACACGGTTTTAAATTTTTTCTGGAAAAATCGGTGGCTCTGGCTGCTTCTGAACAGAATGTCCCTGCGACTGCAATGGCAATCAGAAGAACAAGCGATACAACCAGCCAGCATACCATGGTTTTTCTTCTGTTCCAGTTTTTCACGCGTCTGTACCCCCTCTTCTGATCCTGGGATCTACGATACCGTACAGAATGTTGGCAATCAGATTACCTCCGAACACAAACAGTGCACTGACAACTGTGATCGCCATAAGAAGAGGCATATCGCTGCCCAGTCCTGCCGTTACCGCTGCCTGTCCCATGCCGGAATAGGAGAATACCTGCTCGACCAGTACAGATCCGCCGAATATTTCACTGATTGAAGCAAACTGCAGCGTGATAGCAGGAAGAAGGACGTTGCGAAGCCCGTGTCTGCGGACAATCTCCCATGTGCTCTCGCCTCTTGCCTTCGCAAAAAGCACATAATCGCTCTCCAGGATGTCAATCATTTTTTCTCTGGTGTGCAGCGCAATATTCGATACGCCTGTTATACTGAGTGTGACAGCCGGAAGAATGGCATGGCGCAGCCTGTCAAGAAATGTTACGCCTTCTGCTTCCAGCCCAATGGGCACACTCAGTCCGATGGGAAGCACTTTCAGCCATACGCCGAATATCATCAGCAGAAGCAGTGCCAGCCAGAAAGCCGGTGTGCTGGATATCAGGACAGAATATCCCCTGATTATTTTATCCGGCCACCGCCCCCGGTACACACCGGCTATGACACCCAGCGTAAATCCGATCACACCGGAAAGCACCCATGCCGTTATCATCAGCATCAATGAATTTTTCAGTTTCACACTGATTACCTTTGAGACGGGCTGCCGGTATTTCAGGGAAATTCCGAAATCACCGCGGAAAAAGTCTTTTGCCCAGGCCAGATACCGCTGTACGGGCGGCTCATTGACACCCCAGTACTCTTCCAGTTTTTCTTTCTGCTCCCGGCTCATGGAGCCAAGGGCAGCCTGTCCCACGTTTGCCTGCAGCGGATCTACCGGTGAGAGCGTCATCAGTGCAAATGCCACGATGCTGACCGCAATGACCAGCAGTGTCATCCTGACTACATTTTTAATTATGAAGATTCCAAAATGTTTTCTCACAGTTTACCTCCGGTTATTCCGCTGCTTCTGTTTTTTATCAGTCGGCCCAGCTCCACTGGTCCACGTTATTTACAATTGACCATCCGTGCCCGTGGGGATGAATTTTCTGCTCCGCCACCTGAAGGCCGTCTCTTACAAAATAGAGGTGGCTGACATTGCACAGCCATACCCAGGGAATATCACCGTCCTGTGTGACTCCGGTGGTTCCGTCGTTCTGTGCTTTCTGCCACAGCTCATAGGATTCTTCCACATCTGTCGCAGAGAGTGCATCATCCATATACTGATCCACCGTCTCATTCGCATAAGGAGAATATTCCGCAGATGTCCCGTCTCCTACCGTGTGGTAAATATTGTAAAGCTCCATCGGTGAATGGGCACCCCAGCCCCATACCAGCGGCTGAGACTGTGCCTTATCGTAAGCCACATCCCATCCTGCCGCTTCTGTTGTCACCTCGAGTCCAAGCTCTCTTAACTGATTGGCCAGTTCCTCCGCCAGCCCCTGACGGACAGAATCCGCCGGATTGTACATGACGGTAAATGCTGCGCGGACACCATCCTTTTCCCGGATACCGTCATCTCCTTCTGTCCAGCCGGCCTCATCAAGAATGGCTTTTGCACCCTCCGGATCGTATTCCACCTCTGATGCCGCATTGTACCACGGCATTTTATCGCATACGCTGTAAGCCGGTGTTCCGTAACCGCCAAGCACGTGCTCTATCATCAGTTCACGGTCAATTCCAATATTAATGGCTTTTCTCACCGATACATCACAGAGTACGTCATTTCCATACACGATACCGCCCTTTTCTTCCGCCGGTGTCGTCGGAAGGTTAATTCCTCTGTTGTCCACACTCTCTGCTTCCAGAAGGCTGTATCCCGCCGGAACCATCTCCGCATAGGTGGAAGCCGTATAGGATACGTCCGCTTCTCCTGCCATGGCTGCCGCCAGGGATGCTTCCTCATCCATAAAGAGAACTGTCACTTTTTTTATCTTTACTTCATCTCCGTAGTAATCGGGGTTCGCCTCGAAAATCACCTGCTGTCCCTGATCCCACTGCTTCATAATATAACGTCCGGAGCCTATGGGGTTCAGTCCATAGCTCTCATCGTATGCATGTTCCGGAATGATTCCTGTGATTGCCATGGTATACGGCCACGGGGAAAATGCATGATCCATATGAAATACGACTGTCGTATCATCCACAGCCTCTGCATAGTCCAGCATCGTAAAATCATTCACCGAACTGTTTTCCTTACAGGTATTATACGTGAAAGCCACATCGGACGCTGTCAGAGGCTCTCCGTCTGTAAAGCTGACATCATCACGGATTGTTACCGTCCATGTCATTCCATCCTCAGAAACGGAATAATCCGTTGCAAGATCCGTTCCGAGAGAAAGATCTGTGTTTGTCACAAGAAGAGTGCTCTGTATCAGCGGTTCATGTACGTGCTCCCCGGCTCCCCAGCCATACACGGGATCAAATCCCGCTTCAGGCTCTGAGCTGGTTGTCATCGTCACCACCACAGAATCCCTTTTCGTTTCTTCCGCCGACACAGTCGTCATACTGCCTGCTGTCGCTGTCCCGATCAGCGCCAGTGTACAAATCACTGCTGCAAGTTTTTTCTTCATACGTTTATCCTCCCGTTATCCCGGAACAAATCAGCCGGAAGACTGCTCTGTTCCATCGCATTTAACAGCACGGCCATGCTCTTCGTTATGTTTTTAACTATAGCATACAGAAAAAACTGCCGCAAGCCACCCGGGGGGATACAAAATTAAAAAAATTTTACTTCTGCAAACAGGCGGAACACCTATCTGCCCAAAACTTCCGCCAGCTGCCGGATATATTCCGGATCTGTTCCGCAGCATCCCCCCACCAGGGATGCCCCTTTTTCTATAAGGCGTTTCATGGACGCAGCAAAGCGTTCCGGAGACATATTATAATGAGCCACTCCGTTACTGTCGATGTCCGGCATTCCCGCATTCGGCTTCACAATCAACGGCACCTTTGCAACGGATTTCATAGATGCTACTACCGCCTCCAGCTGATCCGGTCCCACGGAACAGTTCAGTCCGACTGCTGCAGCCCCCATCTCCTGAAGTGCTTCCACTGCATCCACCGCCGTACCGCCATACACAGCGCTGCCGTCAGATTCCAGTGTCAGAGAACACATCACCGGCAGATCGCAGACAGACTGGGCCGCATCCAGTACCACCAGTGTTTCCTCCACATCCAGCATCGTCTCGGCTACAATCAGATCTGCTCCACTGTCTGCCAGTATGGCAATCTGTTCCCGGTATACCTCAAACAGTTCCTGATACGAAATCTCTCCCCGCGGCTCCAGCATTTTGCCTGTTGTGGTTACATCTCCGGCCACGTATGCCCCCCCCCGGGATACTTCCCGTGAAATGGACACCAGATTCCGGTTCATTTTTTCCAGTCGATCCTCCAGACCGTGCAGGGAAAGACTGATCCGGTTGGCAGAAAAAGTCGGTGCATAAATAATCTGGCTGCCGGCTTCTATATACCGGCGCTGCAGATCTCTGACAGCATCCGGGTGCTCCAGAATCCATGCTTCCGCGCATACGCCCACCGGCATTCCAACCTTTCTTAAATTAGAGCCGGTAGCTCCGTCCAGAAGAACTGTCCTGTCCTTTGTCAGCTGTTCAAATTCTTTTTTTGTCATAATCGCGTAACTCCTCCTGTGCCGCTCCTTCTGCGGCATTTCTCATTTTTCTGTTATCCCGCCAAAAACATCCGGCAGTTCTGTCTCCCGCATCAGACATAGTTGATCTGACAGGCCCGGCCCGCAGGCAGCCAGTGTGTACGACGCTGTATTCTGAATCACGAAATCAGGCTGTCTGTTTTCCGGTGATTGTAAAAGCACCGGCCCGGATGGCATCTTTTCTTCCGGTAAAACCGGAAGAAAAGATGCCAGATTGATCCGGTCCATACCGTAACCCAGGCCTCTGCCGTCCATTTTTACATAACTCTCCTTCATTGACCACAGAAAACGCAGCTGTTCTTCCCGCAATTTGTCTCCCATGCTTTCCAGAACCTCTTTTTCTTCCCGGTGACAGACTTTCCGCTCCAGAGATTTTCTGTAGGGAAATTTCCGTTCAATATCAATCCCCACATTACGGTCCGATACGATACAGGCACAGGCTACAGGGCAATGGCTCAGATTAAAATGAATTTCCGGAAAAACAGTACTGTACGGCTTTCCTTTTTCACTCCTTTTAATCTGAAGCTCTTCAAAGGCCAGTCCGTATTCCCGTTTCACGGCTGCGGTAAGCAGCAGCCATGCCAGAATACGCTCTCTCCTCTTCTGCCACTGTCCGTCCGCTTCTGCCTTTTTCACCACATCAAACGGAAACGGACGCGACAGCTTCCGCAGTCTGTCGTCGTCCGCCAGTCCGTCATACTCACAGATATAAATCATACCATTCCTCTTTATCTTGCATTTTCTGCAGTTTGATGCGATTTTAACATACCCTCTTCCTTTTTACAATGGGAAAACCGGATTCCGTCAGCAGTAAAGTACCTCCCGCAGCTTCTCCAGTGCTCTTTTTTCGAGGCGGGATACGTACGAACGGCTGATGCCGAGGTCTGATGCAATCTCCCGCTGTGTCTTTTCCTTTTTCCCGTACAGTCCGTACCGCTCACTGATTACCTGCAGTTCACGCGCGTCAAGAACCTTTCTCATACATTTTTTCAGCTGCAGGATGTTTTTCTGCTTTTCCAGATTCTCCAGAATATCTACCGGCTCGCTCTCAAGAATATCCATCAGCCTCAGTTCTCTTCCTTCCTGATCCGTTCCGATTTTTTCATACATGGAAATCTCTCTTGAGAGCTTTCTGCGGGAACGAAACATCATCAGCAGTTCGTTTTCAATACATCGGGCCGCATACGTTGCCAGACGGTTGTTCTTTTCACTGTCAAATGTCATCACTGCCTTAATCAGTCCGATTATTCCTATGGAAATCAGATCGTCCGTGTCCTGATCAGACGACTGGTATTTCTTTGCAACGTGTGCAACCAGCCTTAGATTGTGCTCAATCAGCATATTTCTGGCTGCCGTATCCCCCTCCTTATATCTTTCCAGATAATATTTCTCTTCCTCCGGAGAAAGCGGCTTTTTAAATGTTTTCAAAAAGCACCTCTAAGCGGTTTTATTTTATATTATGTCTTTGTTTGTCTGAATGTGCTTTTCCATCTGACGCGCAATTGTCTTTTTTACTGACCGGTGAAAAAATGAGCCCGGGGACAAATGGACATAAAATACTTTCCTGCTCATGTTTTTGTCGATTCTGAGAGCGCACAGCGCCGCAAAATTATATCACATGCAAGATATTTTATATAATATGTGATATTTATTGTGTTCAATCTTTATATCCGTCAGGATTTTTGGACTGCCAGTTCCAGGAGTCTGCACACATCTCCTCGATACCGAATTCTGCCTTCCATCCCAGCTCTTTGTTTGCCTTGTCACAGGTGGAATAGCAGGTGGCAATATCACCGGCACGACGCGGTTTGATCTGGTACGGAATCTTATGGCCGCAGGCTTTCTCAAATGCTGCAATTACCTGGAGAACGCTGTAGCCGTTTCCGGTTCCCAGATTGTAAACGCTGACACCCTCTTTATCTGCCAGCTTCCTGATGGCTTTTACATGACCTCTTGCCAGATCGACTACATGAATGTAATCACGCACACCTGTTCCGTCCGGTGTGTTGTAATCATTTCCGAAAACACCTACACACTCCAGCTTTCCGATGGCTACCTGTGCCACGTACGGAAGCAAATTGTTGGGAATTCCTTTCGGATCCTCTCCGATCAGTCCGCTCTTGTGAGCTCCGATCGGGTTGAAATAGCGCAGAAGAATTACGTTCCACTGGGGATCTGCCGTATGAATATCGGTCAGAATCTGTTCCAGCATCCATTTTGTCCATCCGTATGGGTTGGTCGGCATCCCTTTGGGGCATTCCTCTGAAATCGGTATCCGGGCCGGATCGCCGTAAACCGTTGCTGAAGAGCTGAAAATAATATTCTTTACATTGTGGTCTCTCATCTCATCGCAGAGATTCAGCGTACCGGTGATGTTGTTGTGATAATACTCCATGGGCTTTGCCACTGATTCACCAACTGCCTTCAGTCCCGCGAAATGAATGACAGCATCGATTTCTTCCTTATCAAAAACTGCTTTGATACCGTCTTTGTCCAGCAGGTCTGTCTGATAAAAAGTCACCTTCTTACCGGTAATCTCCTGAATCCGTTCCACTGCCTTTGGGCTGGAATTGTAAAGATTATCCAGAATTACAACGTCATAGCCTTCATTCAGCAGTTCCACACATGTATGGCTTCCGATATATCCGGCTCCGCCTGTCACTAAGATTTTCATGATTAATCCTCCTGTAATCCTCATTTCTGAATTATTACACAATTCAGACCATTGTACTGATTTTCCGGTTTATAATGATTCAATGAAGCGCAGGAAGGCAGCTCTGCCTTCCGGTGTGCATTTGTATACACCCGCATCTTCCAGTACACCTACAAAAACTTTTCCGATTTCTGACTTCAGAATATCCATCACATTATCTTTATTCAGATCCGGATGCTCCGGAAGAAACTCTTCCACCCAGTCTGCATGTTTCTCCAGCATCTCATTTGAGCGGACATCTTTTCCGTCCAGAAGGTACTCGGAAAGAAGTTTCATCTCACCCTGCAGACGTGCCGGAAGAACAGCCAGTCCCATCACCTCAATCAGACCGATGTTTTCTTTCTTAATGTGGTGGTATTTTTCATGGGGATGGTAAACACCCAGCGGATATTCCTCTGTCGTAATATTGTTGCGCAAAGCCAGATCCAGTTCAAAGGTATCGCCCACCTTCCGGGCAATGGGCGTAATTGTATTGTGGGGTTCTCCGTCTGTTCCGGCAAACACAAATGCTGCTTCGTCTGTGTAAACGCGCCAGCTGTTCAGAATATGCTCTGCCAGATCGATCAGGCGGTCCGCGTCTTTATGGCGGATTCTGATCACAGAGAGCGGCCATTTTACAATTCCTGCTTCCACATCCTCATATCCTCTGATCGTCACGTGACATTCCATGGGGGCTTTTGCCATGGCAAAGGTATAATTTCCGCCCTGATAGTGGTCATGACTTAAAATCGATCCGCCCACAATAGGAAGATCGGCATTGGATCCGATGAAGTAATGTGGAAACAGCTTGATGAAATCAAACAGTTTTACGAAGGTTGCCCGCTCGATTTTCATCGGGATATGTTCCTCATTAAACAGAATGCAGTGTTCGTTGTAGTAAACGTACGGTGAATACTGGAATCCCCAGGGGCTTCCGTTAATCGTCAGCGGAATGGTACGGTGGTTCTGTCTTGCCGGATGGTTGACTCTTCCTGCATATCCCACATTTTCCTTACAGAGCAGACATTTCGGATAACCGCTCTGTTTCGCCAGCTTTGCCGCTGCAATGGCCTTCGGATCTTTCTCCGGTTTTGAAAGGTTGATGGAAATATCAATCTCCCCGTACTCACTTGGCACCTTCCATCTCATATCCTTTTTGATGCGGTAACGGCGGATATAGTCCGTATCCTGGCTGAATTTGTAAAAATAATCCGTTGCCTCTGCCGGACTTTTCTGATACAGTTCCTTAAACTTTGCACAGACTTCACCGGGTCTCGGAACCATGCAGCCCATCAGCTTCGTATCAAACAGATCGCGGTATACGACACTGTTGCTCTCCAGCAGCCCTTTTTCTGCTGCAAAATCCAGCAGTTCTCCCAGCGTCTCTTCCAGATCCACATTGTGATACGTCTCCTCCGGTTCCTCCCAGGAGTCCTCCTCCAGTACCTCCAGGATACGGTTCACGGTATAAATGCGGTCCTCTTCCTGAATCAGTCCCGTCTCCAGTCCATACGTAACCAGTTTCTTTATGCTGTTGTTGATCATACTGCGCCTCCCAAACTATGCAAGTACTCCTGCGCCGTCACCAATATCCACTACATAGAAGTCTGCCGCATAACCGATCTTTTTCTTATATGCAGCGCCAACTTTCTCAATAAAGCTGTCTACTGCCTCATTCTTTACAATGCTTACCGTACAGCCTCCAAAGCCTGCTCCCGTCATTCTGGAACCGATAACGCCTTCACATTTCCATGCCTCTTCTGCCAGCGTATCCAGTTCAATTCCGGTAACTTCATAATCATCACGCAGCGATACGTGAGATTCATTCATCAACCGTCCGAACTGCTCAATGTCATTCTTCTTCAGTGCTTCCACCGCCTGAACCGTTCTCTGATTTTCATAAACGGCGTGACGGGCGCGTCTTACACGAACGGGATCCTGAATGGCATCCTTCACCGCTTCGAACTCTTCGATGGTCAGAGCACCAAGGCTCGGAACATCTTTTACTTTCTGAATCTCTGCCAGAGCCGTTTCGCACTCGCTTCGGCGCTCATTGTATTTTGAATCGCCCAGCCCTCTCTTTTTATTTGAGGAAGCAATGACGATTCTTGCATTTTCCAGCGCAATGGGAGCATACTGATAGCTGAGATCACTCGTATCCAGAAAAATCGCCTGGTCTTTCTTTCCCATTGCAATGGCAAACTGATCCATGATTCCACAGTTGACACCGTTGTAATTGTTCTCGGAATACTGTCCGTACAGTGCCAGATCCGTATTTGTCAGACTGTCATAGCCGAACATGTCGCGGAGCATCACACCTGTCACCAGCTCCACAGATGCGGAAGAAGAAAGGCCGGAGCCGTTCGGAATGTTTCCGAACAGAACCATGTCCACACCCTTATCAATCGGAAATCCCTTCTGGTTGAACGCCCACATCATTCCCTTCGGATATGCCGTCCAGTTCTTCTCACTTTTCGGTGCAATCTTCTCAAGCGACGACTCCACAACACCTGTTTTCTCGAAGTTCATGGAATAAAAGCGCAGTTTATTGTCCTCTCTTTTCCGGGCAAACATGTATGTGCCGATGGTCAGTGCACACGGAAATACGTGACCGCCGTTATAGTCCGTATGCTCTCCGATCAGGTTCACACGTCCCGGTGCAAAGTAGCTTCTGATGTCGCCTTCTCCTCCGAATTTCTCCACAAAACACTGTCTGATTTCTTCCAGTTTCATTCGTAAAATCCTCCCAATTCTCGAAATAAGCATAAACAGGCAGCAACTTTTGTATCCATTCCCGATATTCAGGCTGCAGATACTTGAATTACTCTGTTAATTTCATTATAATGAGGGAAACTATAAGATGCAACTAATATATTTGCCCGTATTTGCACTATTTTGAGGTGTTTGTGTTATGCAGCTTACGATTAATGAAAAACAGCAGGAACTGAAATCCCACGGAAGTTTTGAATTTCCTGTCAATATCAGCCCGGAAACGCTCTCTGCCTACGAGCGCGGTGCCTTTATCTGGCACTGGCATCCTGAAGTTGAGCTTACGCTGGTGCTTGACGGACAGATCAGTTATCAGGTCAATGACCGCATCTGTCAGCTTGCGGCGGGAGACGGGCTGTTCTGTAATTCCAATGCGCTCCACACGGGCCACATGATCGACGGCAGCGACTGCCACTACCTGTCTGTGACCTTTCATCCGCGGATTATTTACGGATTTGAAGGCAGTATTCTTCAGAGAAATTATGTATCGCCTCTGCTGAAAAATGACCGACTTGATTCCATTGTCTTCCGTCCCGACATCACCTGGCACTGTCAGGTGATGGAATGTATGAACCGGATCCGGACGCTGTTCTTGTCCGGTCACAGCACGGCTTATGAAATGCTCATACAGCAGCAGCTCTCTTCCATCTGGCTGCTGATTTATCAGAATACGCAGAACGAACTGATTCCCGTCCGGAAAAACAGCGCACACAGTCAGGATACCGATCGGATCCGCAGAATCCTGACCTTCATCCAGGAGCATTATATGGATAAAATCACGCTGGATGACATTGCCGGACAGATTAATATCTGCAAAAGTGAGTGCTGCCGCTTCTTTAAAAAATACATGCAGGAATCTCTCTTCGATTATCTGCTGTACTACCGCATAGAAAAAAGCCTGCCTCTGCTGACAGAGAACAGGCTTTCCATCACGGAAATTGCCGAACAGACCGGATTTTCCAATTCCGGCTACTTTTCCAGAGTATTCCGGGAGCAGATGAACTGTACGCCCAGCCAGTACCGAAAACGCAGCAGTGAGGCATCCTTTCTGTAACAGCCATTGCCATCCGGGCTGCATTCCTGCTGTATCTTATTTTCCAAGATAAGCTGCACGCACCTTTTCGTCTGCAAGCAGCTCTTTCCCGCTGCCTTTCATGGTAATGTTTCCCGTCTCCATGACGTATCCGATATCAGCGGTGCGCAGCGCCATATTGGCATTCTGCTCGATCAGAAGGATGGTCACACCCTGTCTGTTGATCTCGCGGATAATATCAAAAATTCCTTTAACAATGAGCGGTGCGAGACCGAGGGACGGCTCATCCATCATAATCAGTTTCGGACGGCTCATCAGCGCGCGGGCTACTGCCAGCATCTGCTGTTCTCCGCCGGACAGGGTTCCGCCCGCCTGCCAGTGACGCTCTTTCAGTCGCGGAAACAGATCGTATACCCAGTTCAGGTCATCCGTCAGATCATCTTTTCGCATGTAAGCACCGATTTTCAGATTTTCCAGAACCGTAAGATCGGGGAAAATCTTTCTGCCTTCCGGTACCAGGGTAATGCCGCGGGCCACAATATCGTTCGTGTCTTTTCCTGTAATATTTTCTCCCATAAACTCAATCGTTCCGGAGGCCGGTTTCTCCAGAGAAACGATAGAACGCAGAGTTGTGGATTTTCCGGCTCCGTTTGCACCGATCAGAGTGACAATGCTCTTCTCCGGCACTTCAAAGCTGATTCCCTTTACTGCCTCGATTCCACCGTAATTTACCTTCAGATTATTTACCTTAAGCATCTTCTTCACTCACCCCCAGATATGCATCAATTACACGCTGATTGTTCTGCACTTCCTCCGGTGTGCCGTGTGCCAGCAGTTTACCGAAATCCAGCACGTACACACGATCTGAAATCTGCATAACGAGATCCATATGATGTTCAATCATAAAAATGGTCAGGTGATATTCATCTCTGATCTGACGGATAAAATCAGTCAGTTCCTGTGTCTCCTGGGGATTCATGCCGGCTGCCGGTTCATCCAGAAGCAGAAGCTTCGGATCAGTCGCCAGAGCGCGGGCAATTTCCAGTCGGCGCTGAATTCCATAGGGAAGGGATCCCGCAATTTCATTTCTCAGATGAGACAGATTCTGCATCTCCAGAAGCTCCTCTGCCTCCCGGCGCATGCGCGCTTCCTCCGCATGATTCAGGCGGAAGGTTGCTGTCACAAAATTCTGTTTTGCCCGCATATGCTTTGCAATCAGGACGTTTTCAAATACCGTCATGGACGAAAAAAGGCGGATATTCTGGAAGGTACGAGCAATCCCTTCTTTCGTAATTCTGTCAGGCGTGGGCACAAGCCGTCTCGTATACTTGCCTGCGTTTTCACCCTTATACAGTTTTTTCATTTTTCCGCGGGGATAGCTTTCTACCATCTCTTTTCCGCAGAAGGAAACGGAACCGTTGGTTGGTTCATACACACCGGTGATACAGTTGAAGGCTGTCGTCTTTCCTGCTCCGTTCGGTCCGATCAGAGCCACAATTTCTCCCTCGTTCACATCAAGGGTAAGATTATCTACAGCTACCACGCCGCCAAACTGCATGGTAACATTTTCTACATGGAGGATATTATTACTCATTCTTTCGCCTCCTTTTTCTTTTTGCCCCTGTTTTTAAAGAAATTATAGATTCTCTGAACTGAAAATTCTTTGTCTCCCATAATTCCCTTCCGGTAGAAGAGCACGATTACCATAATAATAACGGCGAACACAACCTTACGGAAACCGGCACGCAGAAACGGAACCTTAAAGCTGCCAATGTACATTTCCGTATCAAGAAAACGAAGCCACCACTCGGAGCATGCGATAAACAGGAAGGACGCAATGCAGCTTCCCGTTACGGACCCGAGTCCGCCGATTACCACAATCAGCAGAATTTCATACGTCATGGAAGACTTGAAGGTGGCAGCCTGAATCGAGGTCTGATACATGGCAAGCAGTGCTCCTCCGATTCCTGCAAAGAAGGAGGAAATACAGAAGGACAGCCTCTTGTGCTTTGCAAGATTGATTCCCATGGCTTCTGCCGCAATTTCATCATCACGGATGGCGCGGAATGCACGGCCGTAAGAAGAGTTGATCAGCAGCACCATAACTGCAATACAGATTCCCACCACCAGGAAGGGGAACGCAATGGAATTGAACGTCGGGAACTTCCGAAGCAGATTTGATCCGTTTGTCAGCGCTCCCAGTTTATCCCACTGGAAAAGTGCACGGATAATTTCCGCAAAACCGAGTGTGGCAATGGCAAGATAATCACTCTTTAACCGCAGTACCGGCAGACCGATCAGCCATGCAAAGACAGCCGCCATCACACCTGCCGCCAGAATTCCCACAATTACAGGAACCGCAAACTGAATAATACCGCCATCGTAATACTGATAAACGGAAGCCCTGTCGGCCACAGGAATTGTCAGGATTCCATATGTATAGGCACCAATCAGCATAAATCCTGCCTGGCCGAGAGAAAACAGACCGGTAAATCCGTTCAGCAGGTTCATAGATACGGCAACCAGTGCATAAATGCATCCCTTTTTCATTACCGTCAGCGCAATATGGGTCGGCGGCAGTGTTTTTTCCAGTATGATTACGAATGCAAACAGCGCAGCCAGCAGCAGCGCCGATATGATCGTATTTGTCTTTTTACTCATAACAGCCACCTCTCTCAGACTTTTTCTGTGGCCTTCTCACCAAACAGACCGGTCGGTTTGACGAGGAGGATCACAATCAGCAATGCAAATGTAAACGCGTCAGAGAACTGGGTCCATCCAAGTCCTTTGATGATATTCTCACAGATACCGATAATAAACGCACCGATCACCGCCCCGGGAATGGATCCGATTCCTCCGAATACTGCCGCAACGAATGCCTTCAGGCCGGGCATTGCACCGGATGTCGGCACTACAGATGCATAGTTTGTGAAGTACAGCAGAGAACCGATGGCTGCCAGAAAAGATCCGATGGCAAACGTGATACTGATTACATTATCCACCTTGATTCCCATCAGACGGCTGGTTTCAAAATCATTGGCGGCTGCCCGCATGGCCATACCCACCTTTGTATGATTAATCAGGAAAAGGAGCACTGCCACAAGCAGGATCGTCAGAACCGGTGTGACAATGGTAACTACTTTTGTCGTGGCTGATCCGATGGTTACAGATTCGGAAATAAACGGAATCGCAGGATACGTCTGGGCCAGACCGCCGGTAATATAGAGCGCCAGATTCTGCAGCAGATAGGAAACACCGATGGCAGAAATCATAACCGACATACGCGGCGCACTTCGCAGCGGCTTATACGCCACACGTTCCACGACAAGACCCAGAACCACAGTCGCAACGAGTACGAGAGGAATCGCCACATACAGAGGCATGATTGTAACAGAATAGACAAGCACAAGGCCTGCTACCGTAAAAATATCTCCGTGTGCAAAGTTGATCAGCCTTAAAATGCCGTATACCATGGTATATCCGATTGCAATCAGGGCATACTGGCCTCCGACGGATATTCCCGCCAGCAGATACGGCAGATTTTTGTTAATAAAATCCATACAGGAATATACCTCCCTTGTTTTTCTTTCCATAAATAATTGCGAAATCAGAGAATTATTTCGCAATTCAGCTCAAATGCAGCAGGCTGAAATTAAAAGAAGAGGCTGCAATTATCTGCAGCCTCATGCCCGCTGACTGTGATCAGTTAACACCCTGCTGTGTTACGAAGTCCCAGGTACCTGATTCGGTATTTGCTGTCTTTACGTAAGCAACGTCACGGTTCGCATCACCTGTCTCATTGAAGGAAATGTCACCTGTAACACCTGTATATGTCGTAGTCCACAGTGCCTCATTTACAGCGGCCGGATCTGTGGATCCTGCATTCTTCAGTGCCTCCAGTGCTACGAAGTATGCATCGTATCCCATTGCGGTAACTGCTGCAACTGTGTCGTCTCCACCGTTATTTGCCAGGTTCGTGCTGTCACTGTTAATGAACTCTTTGATATTTGTATCGAATTCTTCATTACCACCTTCCTGATAGAATGTGGTTACGTAGATTTCAACATCTTTGCCTTTTGCTGCATTGAGGATTACGTTTGAATCCCATGTATCACCTGCAAGAAGCGGTACTGTAACGCCCTGTGATGCTGCCGTATCGATGATCAGCTGAGCTGCCTCTGTGGAAGTCGGAGCAAAAATAACGTCTGCGCCTTCATTCTTTGCCGTTGTGATATAGGAAGTAAAGTCAGCATTTCCTTCCGGGAATGTATCAGCAATCACCTCGCCGCCCAGCTCTTCAAATGCTTTCTGGAAGTAATGACCGAGACCTGCTGAGTAGTCATCGCCCTGTTTTGTCAGAACGTATGCTTTCTTTGCCTCAAAATTCTCCTGTGCGAAGTTTGCAAGTACGGTACCCTGGAACGGGTCAAGGAAGCAGATACGGAAGTAATGTGTATTTCCCTCTGTAACCTGCGGGTTTGTGCACGTAACACCAATGGCCGGTACGCCTGCCTGTGCGAAAATATCAGATGCAGCGATGGATACACCGGAACCATAGGATCCGAGTACTACGGACACGCCTTCACTTACCAGCTGTGATGCTGCGGTAGGTCCCTTTTCATTGGAAGACTCGTTATCCACAATAACAAGCTCAACATCGTACTCTGTTCCTCCAATCTCAACAGTCGGAGTTACCGTATTTGCATACTGCATACCAAGTACTTCCTGCTTGCCGCCTGCACCATTATCTCCGGATGCCGGTTCATAAACACCGATCTTCACTGTGTCTGCTGCCGATACACTCATAACACCGGCAAAACACATCGTTGCACAAATTGCAAGTGCTGCTAACTTTTTCATAACTGGTTGCCTCCTTTTGCTAATTTCCCTCTTATAACAGTTTTATTCTGATTTATTCATGTAATGCAGCATTATGCTGAATTACTTGAATAAATCAACAACTATTTTGTATTTTAATCCTCTTTTGTCCGCAATACAAGGACTTTCGTCCGTTGTACAAAAAAAATACAATTTTCCGCCTGTCGCGTACATTTATCTTTTGTTGCTCGTTCTTCAGATACACCGTTTCTTCGTGCGTATCCCCTGAGCGTCCCGATTTATCAGCTCTATACGCCTTCCCCATTCTCCTGTCTTCGCAGGATATCATACCTGTCGGCCTGGCCGTCCAGATCCACCCGGAGTTTCTGCTTCGGATGGGGTGCGCTCTCCATTTTATTTCCTTCCTCATCAAAAATCGCTGCTACCGTCACCACTACATTGCGGCCGTCCGGCTTCATAATCTCAATGGACTCTCCCACGGAAAACTTGTTGCGCTGTTCGATACTGTACAGTCCGTCCTCTCTCCGGTCACCTATAATGCCAAGATACGTATATTCCTTCACATATGTGTTGCTGTCATAAATCTGTGAATCATGATCCGGTTTTCCGTAGAAAAACCCCGTTGTAAACTGACGGTACGTACAGTTGGATATCTGATTCCTGTACCAGTCCATATTGGCCTCGTAAAGAGCCGGATCCTTCCGATAATCATCCAGTGCTTTCCGGTACGTTCTTGCAACTGTTGCCACATAAAGAGCCGTTTTCATGCGTCCTTCTATCTTAAGGCTGTCAATTCCCGCATCTATCAGGTCGGGAATATGCTCAATCATGCACAGATCCTTCGAATTGAAAATAAAGGTTCCCCGTTCATTTTCCTCCACCGGCATATACTCACCCGGTCTGGTCTCCTCCACTACGGCATATTTCCAGCGGCAGGGATGGGTACACGCTCCCTGGTTTGCATCTCTTCCCGTAAAATAATTGCTGAGCAGGCATCTGCCGGAATAGGAAATGCACATGGCACCGTGCACGAAAGATTCGATTTCCATTTCTTCCGGAATCCGGTCACGGATCTGACGGATTTCCTTCAGGGAAAGCTCTCTTGCCGAAACAACACGTTTCGCTCCCTGCTCCCACCAGAAGCGGTACGTCTCATAATTTGTATTGTTCGCCTGGGTGCTGATGTGGCGCTCAATCTCCGGACATACTCTTTTCGCAATGGCAAACACACCGGGATCCGCAATAATCAAAGCA
This sequence comes from Candidatus Choladocola sp., assembly GCA_034093895.1. GTDB lineage: Bacteria > Bacillota > Clostridia > Lachnospirales > Lachnospiraceae > Choladousia. The sequence continues at coordinate 20,530 of JAXEBU010000105.1, forward strand.
TCCGGTCCGATCTTTTTCAGCTCCTGAAAGTATGCTTCCACACCGTCCAGATCGTAATTGTGCGCCAGAATATTGGCAGTCACATATACCTTCACCCCGTGCTCATGGGCAAAACGGATTCCCTCCGCCATCTCTTCCATTGAAAAATTTTTCGCCTTGGCACGCAGCCCGAAGGCTTCCCCGCCGATATATACGGCATCTGCGCCGAAAATAACTGCCGTTTTCAGTACTTCCAGGCTGCTCGCCGGTATCAGTAATTCAGGATGTCTCATTGTTCTCTCCCATCTGTCTTCGCTTTCCGATTTTCATCATCCGCTGCCGTATGTTCCCATCCGCTGTTCCTGTTTAACATTTTCTCTGCACAGTCACTCTGTTTTACGGTGATGGCCACTCCGTCCCCCACCGGCAGTACGGCAGTCAGCAGCCCCTCTGTGTGCTTCAGAACGTAAAGATATTCCCGCATGCGTCTGTAAATCGTTCTGTTTCTGCGTTCCACCGCATAGTGAGATTCAATAATATCACCATCCTGCAGAACGTTGTCCGATACGAGGATTCCGCCCTGACGCAGCAGACGCAGTGCTTCCGGAAGAAAAACAGGATACTGGCCTTTGGCTGCATCCATAAACACCATATCATAGGGGCCGTCCAGCGTGCGCATTACCTCCAGTGCATCTCCCTCCAGCAGTGTGATCCTGTGATCCATTCCCGCTCTGACAAAGTTTTCTCTCGCCTGGGGAATACGCTTTTCGTACTTTTCAATCGTTGTTATCGTGCAGTCCTCGCCCGTATTGAATGCCATCAGCAGCGCGGAAAAACCCACTGCAGTCCCCACTTCCAGAATTTTTCCCGGTCTTTGGATCTCCAGAAGGACCTTCAGAAAGCTCTGCATATCCTGGCGGATAATCGGCACCTCACCAGCCAGTGCTTCCCGCTCCAGTTCATCCAGAAACGGCCCGTTCCCCGTATCGAGAGAATTGATATAGACTGCCATTCGCTCCTGAATTATCATATTATACTTTTATCCCTTCCGTAACATCCTGTGTATCGAGATCCAGTTTTTCCACAATAGTCAGCGCAGTCTTCTGGATAATTCTGCATACCCGCAGCTCTGACTGCAGGAAATCATTGACCAGCGGGTTTTTCCGGAATTCCTCGTAGTCCTTACAGAGACGCGCCTGCTCGTCATACATGTCGAGGGGCTCATCGGAATTCTGCACTTCAAACACGTGTCTCCGGAATGCATTGATCTGTGCGCGCAGCTCCGGCTCCTCCTTTACCTGATCCCGTATCTCGCAAAAATGCCGGTACTCACTGCTGTTCAGAATCGCTTCGATCAGATTATTTGTACAATCTTCTATCTGTCCCATACCTTTACTCAACTTCCATAATAATCGGCAATATCATCGGGCGGCGTTTCGTCCGTTTCCAGAAAAAATCACCCAGTGCATCCCGCATGGCATTTTTCATTTTTGCCCAGTCTGTAATATGGTGGGAAACACAGTAATCCATGGAAGTTTCCACCACACTGCGCGCCTCATCCATCAGATCTTCCGCCTCTCTCACGTAAACGAAACCACGCGACACGATATCCGGACCGGACAGAATCTGATTCGTATATTTTTCCAGCGTAAGCACGGCAATTACAATTCCATCCTCCGCCAGGTGCTGCCGGTCTCTCAGTACGATGTTTCCGACATCGCCCACACCGAGTCCATCCACAAGAATAGCTCCCGTCTGTACGTGCCCCGTCACTGCAGCCGAATTGCTGTCCATCTCCAGCACGTCACCCGTCTTCATGATAAAAATATGATCCTTTTCAATTCCGAGGCTCTCTGCCACCTGCGCCTGTGCCTTCATATGGCGATACTCACCGTGAACCGGAATCGAATACTTCGGTTTCACAAGAGAGTAAATCAGCTTGATTTCTTCCTGGCATGCGTGTCCTGAAACGTGCGCATCCTGGAAAATAACCGTAGCTCCCTTCATGGAAAGCTCATTTATCACCTTTGAAACGGCCTTTTCATTTCCCGGAATCGGGTTGGAGCTGAAAATAACCGTATCGCCCGGCTTGATGGAAATCTTTTTATGCATATTGGATGCCATTCTGGAAAGCGCAGCCATAGATTCGCCCTGGCTGCCTGTAGTAATCAGAACCATCTGCTCATCCGGATAATTCTTCATCTGTTCCAGATCAATCAGCGTATTTTCCGGAATATTCAGATAGCCCAGCTCCGAAGCCGTGGAAATAATATTGACCATACTGCGACCTTCCACAACTACTCTTCTTCCGTATTTATATGCAGAGTTTATAATCTGCTGTACACGGTCCACATTGGAAGCAAAAGTAGCGATTATGATTCTCTTGTTGCGGTGCTCAGCAAACAGATTATCAAATGTTTTGCCGACCGTCCGCTCCGAAGCCGTAAATCCCGGACGTTCCGCATTTGTGCTGTCGCACATCAGTGCCAGAACACCCTTTTTCCCGATCTCAGCGAAACGCTGCAGGTCAATGGCATCTCCGAATACGGGTGTGTAATCCACCTTGAAGTCTCCTGTATGAACCACAATTCCCGCCGGAGAATAAATTGCCAGTGCCACCGCGTCCGCAATACTGTGATTCGTCTTGATAAACTCAATCCGGAATTCTCCCAGATTGATCGACTGGCCAGGCCGGACAATTTTCCGCTTCGTCGTACGCATCAGTCCATGTTCGGTCAGTTTCCGTTCAATCAGTCCCATGGTGAGCTTTGTTGCATACAGCGGTGCATTCAGCTCTTTCAGAATGTATGGCAATGCACCGATGTGATCCTCATGGCCGTGGGTGAATACAATTCCCTTTACCTTGTCAATGTTTTCTTTCAGGTACGTCACATCGGGAATCACCAGATCAATTCCCAGCATGTCATTTTCCGGAAAAGCAAGTCCGCAGTCTACTACCACGATGCTGTTGTTATACTCAAATGCTGTCATGTTCATACCGATCAGACCCAGTCCGCCAATCGGTATGATTCTCAGTTTTAAACTGCTGCTTTGTTCTTTTTTCAATCTGCACCTCCACACGAATAACGGAATACAATTGACTGCACTCCGTGATTCCTTTCTGTTTTTTTATTGGATCTATTTCTCAGAGCTCAATATCCACGTCTTCCAGAAGCTCTGTAAAAATCTTTGATACTGCCTCCAGTTCATTGTCGTCCTCGACAAAAACATATCTGGCTTCCTCTTCTCCATCCTCTGACAGATCCTTCAGGATATATGCTTCCGCCTCATCCTCTTCCGATTCTGTCACAAGGAGGTAGGAAACGCCGTTAATCCTTGTTTCTTCCACCACAAAGAACCCGACCGTTTCGTTCTCGCCGTCCGGGCAGAATTCTATCATCTTATTCATAATTTCACTCCTCTACTGCCGCATCTGCTGCAGCATCATCCGGTATGGGGGAAGACTGCTCACCGCTGTCCGCACTGCGAGGACTGTCCAGATATCCCTGAAGGATATAAACAGCCGCAATCATGTCCACGTACTCTTTTCGGTTTTCTCTGCGCACGCCGCTCTCCATCAGCGTCCGGTTGGCCGATACAGTTGTCAGCCGTTCGTCCCACATGATAACGGGAAGCCCCGTCCTGCGTTCCAGCATTGCTTTGAACTCCAGCGACTTCTCCGCCCGTTCACCGATTGTATTGTTCATATTCTTCGGAAATCCAAGCACAATCGTTTCCACCTGATACTCCTGTACCAGTTCTTCGATTCTTGCAAGAGTCCTCCGAAGTTTGTTCTCTGACGTACGACGGATGATCTCGACACCCTGTGCAGTGAGTCCCAGGGGATCACTGACCGCAACACCCACTGTTTTGGAGCCAAAATCAAGTCCCATAATACGAACCATCTTATTATCAGTACCGCACATCATATTATTTATCCAGTTCCCAGGATTTATTCCTGATATATTCTCTGAGAAGCTCTTCCACCAACTCATCACGTTCTACCTTCATAATCATGCTGCGCGCATTCTTATGGCTGGTAATATAAGTCGGATCTCCTGACATAATATAACCGACGATCTGATTCACCGGGTTATATCCCTTCTCTTCCATCGCATTGTATACGACCTCCAGCACGGTCTTCACCCGTGTTTCCGGATCCGTGTTGAATTTAAAATACTGTGTGTTATTAATCTCTGCCATCTTCCCACGTCCTCATATACTATACTTCCGTTCCTGCTGCTGAAATCTATTCTAATATAATTCAGACAATAATTCAATCCCTTTCGAACAATTGTTTCCGACACGTTATTTACATTTCAAAAAGAAACAGATGGGGTGCAATCTGCTCCCGGAGCTTTCCGCGCATCAGCACATTTTCATACGCTCCGTCTGCCGCCACCGCCGCTTTGATATACTCTTTTGTATAGCCTGTGTAATACTCTTTTCCGTCAATTACAACTTTTTCCTCAAAGAGAACTTCCGCCTCCCGGTTCTGATACTTCTGTTCAAACAGTGTTCTGTTCCTGTCGCCAAGCCGGATGAGATGTTCACTGCGCACACTCTTTGTCTGCTCCGGAATCTGATCCGCCATGGCTGCCGCCCGCGTTCCCTGTCGTCTGGAATATTTGAAAATGTGAGTTTCATACAGCGCAAGCTTCGTCAGATACGAAACGGTCTCTTCAAACTCTTCTTCCGTCTCTCCCGGAAATCCCACAATCACATCCGTCGTAATAGCAGGATCCGAAAATACGCGTCGGAGCAGGCTGCATTTCTGCGCAAACTCTTCTGCTGTATAGCGCCGGTTCATCCGCTTCAGTGTGGACGTACAGCCGCTCTGAAGGGAAAGATGAAAATGCGGACAGAATTTTTCCAGTCCGGCCAATGCTCCCGCAAATTCTTCCGTTATGATTCCCGGTTCCAGTGATCCGAGCCGGATTCTGCGGATTTCCGGAATCTCATGAATCTGACGGATCAGCTCCAGCAGTGTGATTCCGAGATCCGTTCCGTAGGAGCTCAGATGAATTCCGGTCAGTACAACCTCTCTGCAGCCGTTTTTTGCCAGTGTCTCGGCTTCTCTCCTCACATCATCGAGCCCGCGGCTTCTGACTCTTCCTCTGGCATATGGAATAATACAGTAGCTGCAGAACTGATTGCATCCATCCTGAACCTTCAGATATGCTCTCGTATGCTCCTCTGTCCGTTCCACTGACAGTGATTCGTATTCTTTTGTGTGATTGATATCAATCCTTCCGTCATATACTGTCCTGCAGTCCTCATTTCCACTGTCACCTCTGGCTTCCTCAAAATACCGGATCGCCTCAATGAGGTCCTTTTTTCTGTTATTTCCAAGAACAATATCAATGGCTCTGTCCTGTTCTGCTTCCTCCGGAGAAGTCTGCACATAACAGCCGGCTGCAACTACAATGGCCTTCGGATTCATTTTTCTTGCCTTATGGAGCATCTGCCTTGATTTACGGTCCGCAATATTCGTCACCGTGCACGTATTGATCACGTATACATCCGCCCCCGGCTCAAAGGGTACGATCTCATATCCCGCTTTCTCCAGAAGCTGACGCATCGCTTCCGTTTCGTATGCATTCACCTTGCACCCAAGGTTATGAAGTGCCGCCTTTTTGCTCATATTCTCCTCCAGTGGTCTCCCTTTTTTCATCTTGACTTTTATATCATCAAACGGTAAGATGATGTTGTAAAATTCATCTGCAAAGGGAGGACTTCATTATGAAAACAGTTCAGATTTCCTTAAACTCTATCGATAAAGTAAAATCTTTCGTAAATGATATCACAAAATTCAATAATGATTTCGATCTTGTATCCGGAAGATATGTTATCGATGCCAAATCTATCATGGGTATTTTCAGTCTTGACCTTTCAAAACCGATCAATCTCAATATCCATGCAGAAGACAATATGGACGAAATTCTGAGTGTGCTTTCCCCATACATTATCTGATTTCCGGAAATTTGATGCACAGAATGGTACATAGCTGCCGCAGTCATAGCTGCCGCAGCTATTTTTCTTTTCTTCCAGTCCGGTTCTTTTTGTTTTTTCTATTTTGTACGGCCTTACGATTCTCTGTTAAGGATTGCCATACTACTCTACCCGGATAATCTCCGTTGTTTCAATCGCCGTTTTTACCAGCTCATCAATCTTTTCTGCCAGCTTTGTCTCCGAGTGCCGGATGATATTCCGATTCGGCTTGGTCACCGGATGCTTTGCAACAAAGATCGTACAGCAGTCCTCAAAGGGCAGAATCGAGGTCTCATACGTATCAATCTTCTCCGAAATATCCACAATTTCCTGTTTGTCAAAACCGATCAGCGGACGGAATACCGGCATGGTACACACTTCATTTGTTGCAGCCAGACTCTGCATGGTCTGACTGGCCACCTGCCCGATACTCTCTCCCGTTATCAGTGCCAGTGATCCTCCCTCTTTTGCAAAATGCTCCGCGATTCTCATCATATAACGGCGCATGATGATCGTCAGCTCATCATGGGGGCATTTATCATAAATGTAAAGCTGAATATCCGTAAAATTAACCACATGGAGATTGATCGGTCCGGAATACTTTGCTACTTTCTTCGCCAGATCCACAACCTTCTGTTTTGCACGCTCACTCGTATAGGGCGGCGCATGAAAATAAGTGGCATCCAGCGTTACGCCCCTCTTGCAGATCATATACCCGGCCACCGGGCTGTCAATTCCACCGGAAAGAAGAAGCATGGCCTTTCCGTTCGTACCCACCGGCATTCCTCCCGGCCCCGGAATAATCTTTGAGTAAATATAAATCTTTTCACGGATCTCCACATGGAGTGTAATATCCGGATTGTGGACATCCACCCGCATTCCCGGAAAGGCTTCCAGAATTCTTCCGCCCAGCTCACAGTTGACTTCCATGGATTCAATGGGATAGCTCTTGCGGGCACGCCGCGTCACAACCTTAAAGGTCTGATGCTGTATGTCATAGACGTTATCCAGGAATTCTATAACTTCATTCCCCAGCTCTTCAATTCCCTTATCCTCCGTCTTCATAACGGGACAGATACCCACAATACCGAAAACACATTTCAGTGCTTCAATAATCTCATCAAAGTCATACTCCGTCTCACAGTCGATATAGATTCTCCCCTGTTCTTTATAGACGTAAAACTTTCCCTCCACCTTTTTCAGGGCATGGACGATCTGGCGAACCAGCGCATCTTCAAACAGATGACGGTTTTTCCCTTTAATAGCAATTTCTCCGTATTTAATCAAAAACGTTTTGAACATTCTCTCTTTTCCTTTTCTTTCAAGAATTGCACCATCAGTGCCTTGCGTACCGCCGCAGCACGGGAAGAAGCTCTCCCAGCGTCTGCAGACAGTAATCAATTTCCTCTTCTGTCGTGAACCTGCTGAAGCTGAACCGCAGCGTGGATTCCAGAAGCTCCGGTTTCAGATGAAGTTCTTTCAGCACTGTGCTGACCGGAAGTTTTTTATTGGAAGAACAGGCTGAACCTGCAGACACGTAAATTCCCCGCTCCTCAAGGGCATGGAGAAGCACCTCACTGCGCACTCCCGGAAAAGCGGCACTGACAATATGCGGTGCACTCTTCTCTCCTTCTTCCGAGTGAATCACCACAGAAGGCAGCTTTTGAAGTCCTTCCATCATCTGCCGTTTCAGCTTCAGAAAATGCGCTGTGCTCTGCTCCAGCTCTGCGTAACAGTCCTTTGCCGCCCGGGCAAGTCCTGCAGCTCCCGGAACATTATCCGTCCCGGAACGCATTCCCTTCTGCTGCCCACCGCCAAGAATCAGAGGATGAATTTTTACCTTCTCATCCACATACAGAAATCCGCTGCCTTTTGGTCCGTGAATCTTGTGTCCGCTGACGGAAAGCATATCGATGCCCAGTTTTTTGGGGAAAATCGGCATTTTCCCATAGGCCTGAACCGCATCCACATGGAACAGCGTTCCGGGATTCCTGCTTTTGATCAGCTTTCCCGCCTCTGCCACAGGCTCTATCGTTCCGATTTCGTTATTAACAAACATCATGGAAACAAGAATTGTATCATCAGAAAGAGCTTCTTCCAGATCCTCCAGGCTGATATGCCCCTTCTCATTCACCGGAAGATACGTCACGCGGAAGCCCTGCTCCTCCAGATACTGCATCACCGTCAGCACTGCCGCATGTTCTACCGCCGTCGTGATCAGATGCATCCCTGCACGCCGGTTTGCCATCGCTGCTCCAATGAGTGCCCAGTTGTCTGATTCTGTGCCGCCGGAAGTAAAATAAATCTCTTTTTCTTTTACTTTCATCGTTGCGGCAATGGTCTCTCTGGCTTCCCTCACATAACGCTCTGCTTCCACACCCTTCATATGACGTGAAGAAGGATTTCCGTAATCCTCCATCATCGTCCGCACCACCACGTCACGTACTGCTTCCGTACATCTGGTTGTGGCGGAATTATCCAAATATGCTTCCATGTCTGCTCCTCTTTTCTTCGGCTGTCCTTTTTCTTACGTCCTCACCTGCTGATATGATATTGTACAGGAAATAATCAGGAATTTCAACACCCATTCTTTTGCCCTTTTCATGCATTTTTCCTGCTTGCTTTTCTCTTCAAAACGGATATAATAGGAAATTGCGCAATTGTTTACTATTCAGAGTTTCCCGATGAACGAGGTGTAGAAATGAGATTTCCAGGAAAAGTAAAAACGGATACAACGAACTATTTTTTCACCAACAGTGACCTGAAAAAGCTGATCGTACCGCTGGTAATCGAACAGGTACTTTCCATTACCGTTGGAGCGGCCGATTCCATGATGGTTGCCCAGGCAGGCGAAGCTGCCGTATCGGCTGTCTCGCTGGTTGATACGGTTTTCGTACTGCTGATCAACCTTTTCGCCGCACTTGGTACAGGAGGCGCTGTCATCTGCGGGCAGTTTCTCGGCAGACGCAATCCGGACTACGCCTGTAGGGCTGCTCATCAGCTCCTGCTCTTTACAGGGGCCTTCTCCGGTGCTCTTACCATACTCACCTACCTGTTCCGCACGTTCATTCTCCACGGCGTATTTGGAAACATCGCTCCCGATGTCATGAAGAACTGCAACACGTATCTGCTGATTGTGGCCGCATCCATCCCGTTTATTGCCCTTTATAATGTAGGGGCTGCCATTTTCCGTTCCATGGGGGATTCCAGGACCTCCATGCATGTGGCACTGATTATGAACGCCATTAACCTTACGGGAAATGCCATTCTGATTTTTATTTTTAAACTGGGCGTAGCCGGTGCAGCCATCCCGACACTGGTTTCCAGAATGACCGCTGCCATTATTATTCTGCGTCTTCTGGCAAATCCATCGAAAACCGTGCACCTGTCTCTTCCCTTTTCCTTCCGCTTCGATCTGCACCTTCTGAAACGAATTCTCGGAATCGGTATACCGAACGGACTGGAAAACAGCATGTTCCAGCTGGGAAAAATCCTCGTTCTCAGTATGGTCTCCGGTTTCGGTACATCTTCCATTGCAGCAAACGCTGTCTGCAATAATATTGCGATGTTTCAGATTCTGGCGGGATCCGCCATCGGGTTTGCGGTTCTGACCGTCTCTGCCCGATGTGCCGGGGCAGGCGATTTCCGGCAGGTCCGCTATTACACAAAGAAACTGCTTCTGATTGTCTACTCCGCCAACATTGTGATTAATCTGCTGGTTCTCACTATTTTGCCTGTTCTGATCCGGCTGTACAATCTCTCACCGGAAGCTGCCGGCTATACGAAAGAAATCATCTGGTACCATACCTTCTGTGTGCTTACCATCTGGCCTCTTTCTTTTACACTGCCAAACACACTGCGTGCTTCCGCCGATGTAAAATACCCGATGATCCTCTCTATCCTCTCCATGTGGATCTTCCGGATCGGTTTCAGCTGGCTGCTCGGTGTGAAACTCCAATGGGGTATTTTCGGAATCTGGGTGGCCATGACCATTGACTGGCTGTTCCGTTCCATCTGTTTTGTCATCCGCTATCTCGGAACCAGATGGCAGCACACGCTGGCACAGTCATAACCGGCAGGCTCTCAGCGTATCATCGCTACTGCTCCAGCTGAAACATCAGGACGGAAAGAACGGTCATTCCGGCCGTTTCCGTCCGCAGAATCCGCCTGCCAAGGGTAATCGGCCGGATCCCCGCCTCCTGTGCCGTCAGAATCTCCCGCTCGTCAAAGCCTCCCTCCGGTCCGATAAAGATCGCAACAGAATCGCCTGCGTGAATATCCGCAAAGATATTTCGCGTCGTTTCCATACCCTCCGCCAGTTCATACGGAATCAGCTTTTTCCCGTAATCTGCAGCATACGCCACTGCCTCGGCAAAGCTCATCACCGGTTTCACTTCCGGTACAATCAGCCGCTTCGACTGTTTTGCGGCACTCTCAGAAATCGCATTCCACCGTTTCCGCTTCGCTTCTTCTTTCTTTTTATCCAGCTTGACAACGGTACGTTTTGTCGCTACCGGAACAATCTCATACACGCCCAGCTCCACTGCTTTCTGTATGATCAGCTCCATCTTGTCTCCTTTGGGCAGCCCCTGAAACAGGCAAATCTTTGACGGAAGTTCCGCACCGCTCTCTTCCACCCACATGATTTTCGCCGTCACACAGTCTTCTTCCAGTTTTTCCAGCTCACACCGGTATTCTTTCTGATCACAGCCGCTGCTGACAGTAATCTGTTCCCCCGGCACCATGCGCAGCACATTCCGGATATGATTCACATCACTTCCCTCAATCCGGATTCTCTTATCACCGATCTGTTCCGGTGTCACAAAAAAATGGTACATGCCTCCGTCTCCTTCCGGATTACCGTTTCCGCGCCGTCACAGACACCCAGTCGTTCTGATGCGTCACTTCCACTACTTCCAGCCCTGCTGCTTTCACAGCCTCCACAACGGTTTCCTCTTTCTCATCGATGATTCCCGATGTAATATAAATACCGCCGCTCTTTAACTGATGCAGAATCACCGGTGTAAGCGGCACCAGGACGTCTGCAAGAATATTAGCCGTCACAATATCGTACTTTTCATATCCGACTGCATCCTGCACTGTTTTATCATCAATAATATTGCCGATCATTACTTCCATAGCACCTTCCGGAATCTGATTCACTTCCAGATTCTCTTTCGTCGCTGAAATCGCACACGGATCCAGATCGGTGCCCACAGCATGCTTCGCACCAAGCTTCAGAGCAACAATCGAAAGAATTCCGCTGCCCGTTCCCACATCCAGAAGCTCCGTCTCAGCTGTCACATACTTCTTCAGCTGGCGCATACACAGCTGTGTCGTCTCATGCATACCTGTTCCGAAGGCCGTACCGGGATCAATATGAATGATCATTTTATCTCTGTCTTCCTCTTTTACTTCCTCCCAGGAAGGAATGATCAGGATATCATCCACGTAAAACTGATGGAAATACTGTTTCCAGTTGTTGATCCAGTCCTTATCCTCCGTCTGGCTCTCGGTAATCGTCCCCTCACCGATATCAATAAAGCTGCGCAGATCCTCCAGTTCTTCTCTCACCCGATCAAGAATTGCATCTTTATCTGCATCTTCTTCAAGATAAAAACTGAGATAGGCAATCCCGTCATCTTCCGGTCCGTCCGGCAGAATATCAACAAACATCTGCTGCTTGTCCGCCTCTGAAAGCGGCACCTTATCCTCTATCTCAACACCTTCCACACCGGCATCCGCCAGGGAAGAAATCACAATATCCTCAACTTCCGTTCTCGTCTTTAACGTAAATTTATTCCAGCGCATCGTATCCTCCTTTATCATCCTTCCGGTATTTAACCGAAACCAGTTTAGCATAGCGGATAACAGAAATCAAGGTAACCCGCAGAAACCGAACCTCCTTTTCAGCTCCTGAAAATCTGGAAGAGTTACCGCATTGTTATCATGAATCAGAAAGATCCTGCCGAAAACACGTTGACTTCCGTCATCCTATTGTTTTCGGCAGGATCTTTCTGCTTATGATACAAAACTCCCTGCATACTCTTTCCACAGATTATTTAAAGTTTCCTGTGTTTTTCGATAGAGCCTGTACTTGATTTCATATCCGTCCCGCATATCTTCCCGCGGATATACCGGTTCCGACAGGTGAGCCATACTGAGTATTGCTGAATTCAAGTCAGGATACCCTCCGGATGCCACAGCACCAAGAATCGCACACCCCAGTGCTCCCGGTTCATCTGCCTGACATACCCGTACCGGATATCCGCAAATATCTGCAAACATCTGAACCCACACTTTTGATTTCGCAGCACCACCGGCCAGATGAATCTCTTTCACCTCACCTGAATGGCTTTTTAATAAACGTTCCATATGCCATCGATGGCCAAACACAACACCTTCATACAAACTCCGTGTCAAATGCCGGATGTCATGCATTGCATTGAGTCCCAGAAAACCCGCCTGAGCATCCGGGCAGTCATTTCCTCCGTAAATAAACGGGAGAAAAACAGGGCTTAATACTGATTGTTCCGTCTCTTTCACCCATTCATCCATCGTATGATATACACTACCCTCCGGCTCATTATGGCCTGAAGGTAACCACGACAGAATATTTTTTACATACCACTGACAGTTAGATGACGAAGTCGGACTGCTTTCTTCTATAAGATAGTGTCCTTTGTCATCAAATACTGTATTCATTGAAACACTTCCATCTAAAACCGGACCCATACGTACGTATTCATTCACGCTCCAGGTTCCGGCAATCATACATAAATGTTTATCACTCACTGCATTCGCTGCAATTGCGCAGGCACCTATATCAAACATCCCTGCTGCTACCGGAGTTCCCGCCGCCAGTCCCGTCCGGGCAGCGGCTTCCTCGGTTACACTGCCGCAGAATTGTCCCGGTTTTGCAATTTCCGGCAAGCTGTTTCGAAACATACTCAGATTCAGTGAGCTGATTAATTCTTCATCATACTGTAATGTCCGGCTATCCATGACACCCCAGCCACAGCATTCTGTCACATCGCCATACGCTTTTCCTGTAAGCCGGTAACGAATATAATCTTTACATGTAAATATATATTTTACATCTGATATAAGCTCCGGTTCATTATCTCTTATCCAGGCCAATAATGCAACAGGGTGACACGGCTGTACTTTCTGTAAAGTACGATCAAATATAAAATCAGCCCGCCCATCCATTTTCCACATTTCAACATACGGCAAAGCCCTGCGGTCAGAAGACAATATTCCCGGGTACACCGGTTTTCCATCCCCCCACAAATACAATCCTTTTCCATGACCGCATCCGGAAACTGCCGCAATCTGTTCAGGCGAAATACCGGTACTCCGTATCAGTTCCCGAATTACCCGGCAATTCGCTTCCCAGAGCGTTTCCATATCCCGTTCACACCATCCCGGCTTCGGAACTACCGTCTCTGTTTCACATTTACTTACAAACAATTCTTTTCCGCATTCATCATACAAAGCAGCTTTTACCGAACTGCTTCCATTATCCAATCCAAGATAATACTTCATAAGAATACACCCCGTTTATTCAAAGGTCTATGAGAAATCCACTTTACCGGATTCTAAAACTCTTTGTATTTCCTGACTGGTCGGTGCAATATCCATCAGTCCAATCCTTTTTACTGCCACCGCACCTGCAGCACATCCGCATCGGATTGCCTCTTTCAAATCCTTTCCCTGAATCAAAGCTGCCGCTAATGCCCCACCAAATGTATCACCTGCTCCGGTCGGATCTGTTTCTTCTGCAGGAAAAGCCGGAACAAAACATTTTTCTCGTCCCCAAAAGCCCCAGGCGCCTTTCCCCCCATCTTTTAGCACAACAGTTTTTCCATTGGCAGCAAGCATCTCACAAGTTACATTTTCATCTTCTGAGCCTTCAGTAAATAAGGAAGCTTCCCCCCTGCTCGGCAGGAAAATATCAGCACGCTCAAATACACTTTTGCATCGCGCCAAATACTCTCCTTTTTCAATAATATCAGAACGATAATTGGGATCAAAACTGACAATCGTATTTTGCGGAATGTATTCCATTATTTTTTTATGAAGTTCTGCAATTGATGAGCTTACCGACAGCGCAAAGCCAGAAACATGAAGCCATCTGATCTCATTCAATAACTCCGGATGAAAATCAGAAAGACCCAAACCGGCAGCAGCCGAAGATGGCAGGGTAAACAAAAATCTTCTTGAACCATCACTAAAGTTTGCAACGAGAGACATTCCTGTAGAGCGAAGCTGATCTGTTCTTACCCAGGTCGTATCCACTCCGTTTCGTCTCATACAATCCAAAAAGCATCTGCCAAAATCGTCATTCCCAACAACACCGGCATATCCTCCTTTTACGCCCAGCCGCACTGCCGCGTTAACCAGTATTCCCGGATCACCGGCCGGAAACGGCCCTTTAAATTCTCCTTCCTGATACAGAGGTTGATCCAGTCCCTTGCGGATCATTTCAACCATCGGAATTCCAAATGTAAAAATATCGTATCGCATTCTCCGTCTCCTGAACTATCACTGAATTCAAGTTGAACGCACGTGAGACCTGGCGCGCGATTCCGGTCAGCTTAAGCTGACATCCTTCTTCTCAGAATCGCTGCGCATCCTCTCGGCGCGTTTATCTCAGTCGGAGATCAGACTCCAACTGAGATGAATTTGTTATTACTCACCTCTTATAGAAATGGAGCCTTCTTCGACTGAGATAAAACTCCCCGTTCCATGTATCAGGCAGTAAATACTTTTCGGACTTCCTGTCTCAATTCCCTGCGAAGGGTCTCGGCAATCCCGGATTCTGTGAGTCCATAATCTTCCATCATAATCTGATACGGAGACACTGTATGCGGATATTCATCAGGAAGCCCCAGTTTCAGCAATCGATTTCCCAGCCCCTGACAGGCAATTTCACTGGCAATCATACTGCCCAATCCGTTCGTTATATTGTGTTCTTCCAAAGAAACCACCAGATGGGCAGCTTTGCATACTTCTTCAACTGCTTTTACATCAATCGGTTTTAATGAATACATGTCCACCACACCAATGCTGTATCCTTCCCGTTTCAGACTGTCTGCCACTTTACAAGCCGTATTTACAATAGGACCTGCCGCCAGAATGTTGGCATCACTGCCAATGCCGTGAATGACAGAGCCACCTATACAAAAATCATCTTTTTCTCCGTATATGGTTTCCGGAATTCCACCATTCAGTCGTAAATAAACCGGTTTATCATATTCGATCGCCATTTCCAGGCATTTTATCATAGAAATATGGTCAGCAGGACAGATCACAGTCATACCAGGCAATGAAGAAATTGCGCCGATATCATCAAAACCAAAATGAGTCACCCCCTGGGTTCCCATGGATACCCCGCCTTCACTTCCTACAATAACCACATTCGTTTGAGCATACGCCACATCCAGACGTACCTGTTCAAAACACCGTTCACTTGCAAATGGAGCAAAAGCGAATGCTACAGGTTTTTTTCCACAATGTGCCAAACCCGCTGCCACTCCGATCATATCCTGTTCAGCAATTCCGCAATCGATAAACTGATCCGGGCATTTCTCAAATCCATCCACTCTGCATGCACGTCCTGAATCCGCTAAAACGAGAAAAATATCAGAATTTTTTTCTGCCAATTCCTTTATAACCTTTCCAAACATAGGTCGGAATTTAATTTTAAAATCTTTTATATTACTGATATCCACATGGTTCATACTTCATCCTCCCATCATGCTAATTCTTTCAATGCCTGTTCCAACGTGGCATGATCCACTTTATTATGATGCCATTCATTATTATTTTCGGCAAAAGAAAGTCCGCTTCCCTTCACCGTATAAGCAACTACACAGGTGGGCTGATCTGATTTCAGATTTTTCTTATCCAGAACTTTCTGTAATTGAGCAACATCATTTCCGTCTACTGTTATAACATTCCACCCAAAAGCCCGCCAGCGTTCCTCGATTGGATCTAAATCCATAATATCTGTTGTAGTTCCGCCGTACTGAAAACCATTTACATCAATAATGGCCACCAGATTTCCAAGTTTGTATTTTTTAGCAAACATGGCTGCTTCCCAGATGCTGCCTTCCTCCGACTCTCCATCACCGATTATAACGTATGTTTTATAGGACTGTTTATTCACCTTTCCGGCTAAAGCCATTCCACAACCTACTGATAATCCATGGCCCAGAGACCCTGCAGGATGCTCAATTCCCGAAACACCAATTCCACTCGGATGACCCGCTAAATTTGTGTGGGGCTGATTAAAAGTCTTTCCATCCTCTTCCGTAAGAATTCCATTTTCAATCAGAGGGGCATAGATTCCAAGGCATGCATGACCTTTGCTCAAAATGCAGCGATCTCTTTCTTCCCAATTCGGATCATCTGCGCGGTAATCCATCACATCTCCATACAGTACCGTCATAATATCCGAAATTGACAACGCCGGTCCTACATGCGCCCCTTCGTTTCCGGCTATATAAGCCAGATTTACAATTCGACGTTTTACATTTCGTGCACTCTGTTTCAGCTCTTCCACTGTTTTCTTCATACGCTCCACCTCACCTTATTTCATTCTGGTCACACCTTCACGCTTTTTCAGTCTTTCCGGCAGTAGCGGCTGTTTTACGTCTTTCTCCGTTCTTTTTCCGGATCACATCAATCATAACCGCTGCAAGAATCACTGCACCCTTCACTACATATTGCCAAAATGCCGATACATTCAGCATATTCAATCCATTATTAATAATTCCAATTACAAATGCACCAATCAAAGTGCCTCCGATTGTTCCGACTCCGCCTGAAAAACTGGTACCGCCAAGAACAACTGCTGCTATCGCATCACACTCATACCCTTCACCAGTTGTTGGAGTACCTGCTGACAAACGTGCTGCCAGAATAATCCCGGCTAATCCTGAAAGAAATGAAGAAATCACATAAACCGCCACTTCAATGCGCTCAATACGAATTCCGGCATATTTTGCAGCTGTTTTGTTTCCGCCAAATGCATAAACTTTACGTCCGAATTTCGTTTTATTCAATGCCAGAAAACAAATCAGCATTACAATCAAAACATAAATTATGGCATAAGATACATTTCCGATATATCCCGTACCGATTTTGCAAAATGCCGGATTATTAATACGAATCGGACAACCATTTCCAATCAGGTTGGCGATTCCTCTGATAATAGTCTGTGTCGATAATGTAACAACAAATGGTGCTATCCCTGTCATGCTGATAACAACGCCATTAAAAAAGCCATAAAAAATACAAATCGCCAGGCTGACTATAATTGCCGCATACATAGACCAGTTCCAATTCGCCATCGAATAGGCTGCAAATGTTCCCGAAAAAGCAAGTACAGAACCAACGGATATGTCAATTCCTCCCGACAGAATAACAAAAGTCATTCCGAATGCTATAAAGCAATTCGTTGAAATTTGCCGGAAAACATTCAGTAAATTGGAAACCGTGAGAAAATTCTCTGACATAAAAGTACATATCATCATCATAACAGCAAGGCCAATCAAAATACCGATATTGCGTTTCAAATAGTCTCTGACCGGCATCCAAATGCGAGCTTTGATAATTTCCATTATTTCTTTCCTCCCAAACTATAATTCATGATTGTTTCCTGACGAAACTCAGCATAATCGTCCACTGTTGCTACAATTCTGCCCTGATTCATCACTACAATACGGTCACTGGTATTAATCACCTCGGGAAGTTCTGAAGATACGAGAATGATCGATGTGCCCTGTTTTGCCAATTCATCGATAATTGCATAAATCTCCGCTTTGGCACCAATATCTATACCTCTCGTTGGTTCATCCAGAATCAGTATTTCCGGCTTTGTTGCCAGCCATCTTCCAAGAATTACTTTTTGTTGATTTCCTCCACTCAAACTGCTCACTAATTGTTTCTCAGATGAAGCTTTCACACGCAAAGCATCCATATATCTGCCCATGATTGAGCGTTCCTTTTTCACATTGACCCGTAAGTTGTGAATAAAATCTTTCAATACGCTGATCGTCATGTTAAATCCAACACTGCTCTCCGGAATCAGTCCCTGCTCTTTTCTGTTTTCCGGCACCATCGCAATCCCGGCTTCAACTGCATCTGACGGACAAGTCAGTTTCAGCTTTTTCCCTTTCATATAAATTTCGCCACTGTCCGGTTTTACAAGACCAAACAACATTTGCATGGTTTCTGTACGCCCTGCTCCAATCAATCCTGTAAATCCAAGCACTTCTCCTCTGTTCAGGGTAAAGCTGACATTTTCAATGACCCCTGCCTTTGTAAGGCCGCGTACCTCCAATACCTGCTCTTTCGTTGCCGTATGTGTTTTTGTATAATAATTCTTCACTTCACGGCCAACCATTGCTGAAACCATTTCATCCCGTGTCATCTCGCCAACTTTTCTGGATGTGATCATTTCGCCATCGCGAAAAATTGTAACGCAATCACAGATCTCTTCCACTTCCTCTAATTTGTGTGACACAAACAGAATAGAAACACCTTTTTGTTTCAGAGTTCTCATAATTTTATACAGTACAGCTACTTCTTTATTTGTCAGGGAAGAAGTCGGCTCATCCATAATCACCAGCTTTGCATCCCTTGAAAATGCTTTTGCTATCTCAACCATCTGCTGGACTGCAATATCAAGATCTGCCACTTCCGCATCCAACGGCAAATCCAGGCCAAGCATGTCAACTATCTCCTTTGCCCGAATTCTGCACTGTTCTTTGGAATACGTGAAACCTTTTCCGGGCTCTAACCCAATCATGATATTCTCATAAACTTTCATATGGGGCACCAGACAAAGCTCCTGATAAATTACACTGATTCCACTTGAAAGCGATTTGCTGATATCTTCTCCGCCACATTCATGTCCATCAAATATGATAGTTCCTTCATCTGGCCGATAGATACCGGCCAGTATTTTAATAATTGTGCTTTTGCCAGCTCCATTTTCTCCTACCAGGCCATGAATTTCCCCTTTGTTAATATGTAAATTCACCCCTTTAAGAGCCTTAACGCCCGGAAAGGTCTTCGTAACATTACTGACTTCAAGCAGCACCTCAGACATAGCAATCCCCCCATCTGTATATAATCTGATTTTTCAATCTAATCAGAATATTCTTCAACGAGAATAATCTTTCTATCGGAACACCCTTTCATAAATGTTTTAATACAAAAAGGGCTGCTGCAAACTGTGCGACTGCCAAATCCGGCAGAATTCACATAATGCGGCAGCCCTCAAATTATTTACCACCACACAGTTTCATACTGCGCAGTACTGTTTCAGAATCCTTCATATCCCTCTACGTTTTCTGCTGTAAGGAAAGTAATATCCAGCAGGTTTTCATACTCATACGCTTCGCCTGCGAAATGTTTTACAATAAGGTCAACTGCACCTTTTCCCATTTCATACGGCTGCTGTGCAGATTCTCCGGTCAGTTTTCCTTCTTTGATCAAATCTGCATTCGTCTGCTGTCCGTCAATTCCATACACCTGAACACCTTCCAGACGATTTGCAGCTTCCAGCGAAGAAATCGCTCCCTGAGAAGAACCATCATTAATACAGAAAACAACATTAAAATCATCATGTGCCTGAATCAGATTGTCCATTGCATTCATAGCTTCTGCCATCAGGCCTTTACACGGCTGTTCTGCAATGATCTCATACGCATCTCCGCCCTCTTCTATTGCATCACAGAATCCCTGATAACGTTCGATTGTGCAAAGAATTTCAGGATGTGTCAGCGCAATAATTTTAGCACTATCCAATGTCTCTGTTACATGTTTTCCGCACTCATAACCTGCTGCATAGTTATTTGAAGCAATATAGGCAATTGTTTTTTCCGCTTCCGCACAGGCTGCATCCACCGATACTACCGGTATATCCGCTGCCGCAGCTGCATCAAGTGCAGGAGTAATTCCCTCTGCATCTACCGGCATTACGATCAATGCCTGAATTCCCTGCTGAATCAGGTCATCAGCCTGATTGATCTGAGTCTCGATATCATTATCCGCATAATATGCAATCAGCTCGATTCCAAGTTCATCACAATAATCCTTCATTCCATTATAAAGCGGAACCATAAAAGGATCTGTTTTCATAAAAGTTACACCGATTTTCTCAAGGCCTTCCGGTGCTGTTTTTGCTTCTTCTGCATAACTTACGCTGCCTGCCATAGCACATACCAGCATCCCCGTTGCTAATAATCCGATTATTTTCTTTGATCTTTTCATTTGTCTTCCTCCTGTAAATACATTATATTATTTCCCCGAGTTACTCTGATCTAGATCTTCGTTGTGGCTAAACTATATCACCATCTCCATAACTTGTCAATATTAATTTTCAAAAATGAAGTTCTTAAAATCAATATTTTTCTGAAATATTGTTCTAATCCAGCTTTTTCCAGATTTATCTCCGTCATATTAGCCATTTTTTCTTTTTACATTTTCTCTTTTTTGTTTTATATTATTTCAATACTTCATTTTTAATATTAGTTTTTTGAAGTTTTTGTGTTGACATCCATTCTATATATCAGGTAAAATAAACTATATATTTTAGTCAGAAAGTATTTATACACCCAATAAACTATCTATACAAATTCCAAAGGAGGGTTTAAAATGGAGGCAATGTATCTGATCGGAACAGACATCGGTTCATCCAGCACAAAGACAGTTATCACCGATAAATACGGAAAAATCCTTGCCAGTGCAACTGAAAACTATGATATTATATTTCCACGAAATGGTTGGGCTGAGCAATGGCCGGATGTGTGGCATCACGCCGCCGTAAATACCATCAGACGCTGTGTCAGCAACAGCGGGCTATCTCCGGAGAGTTTTCGTGGAATCTGCATCAGTGGTCTGTACGGCGGCAGCGGTATTCCGCTCGATAAAGACAGGAAGCCCGTTCGCCCATGCATCATCTGGATGGATCGGCGCACTGACCAGCTTACACAAACACTTCACGAAAAAGTAGATACTCAACAATTGATGCAAATAACCGAAAATGGTATGGATTCCTATTTTGGATTTACAAAAATCCTGTGGATTAAGGAGAACGAACCGGAGCTTTGGAAACGGATCCGTCTTTTTCTCCCGCCAAACCACTATGTCATTTATAAAATGACAGGAGAAATCGCCATTGATCGCACTTCGGCCTGTAATCTCGGTGGCATTTTTGATTTTGAAAATAATTCCTGGTCATCGGAAATGTGCGAACTCTTTGATATTCCATTAAGCATGATGCCCCAGCGGATCCTGAATCCTTATGATATCGTAGGAACATTAACCGAAGAAGCTGCCAGAGCGATGCATCTCAAAGCCGGCATTCCCGTTTGCGCAGGCTGCATTGACTGTCTTGCATCCAACTTGTCTTCCGGTACCACACATAGTGATCAAAGCGTTGCCATTCTCGCAACAAGTTTGAACTGGGGTGTACTGCACAAGAATAAACCAATAAACCCCAAGTATATCACAATGCCCTATGTAACTGACGATCCAGGCCTGCGTTACACTTATGGCGGAATATCTACTGCAGGAGCCCTGACCAAATGGTTCGCCGAAACCTTTTCCAGCTATAATGCCCGAAGGAAAGATGAACACGACATGATTCCATTCTCAGAGCTGGAAGAAGCCGCTTCTGACATTCCGGTAGGAAGCGAAGGTTTGATTCTTCTGCCATATTTTATGGGAGAACGATGTCCAATTTGGGATTCTAATGCACGCGGAACCCTGATGGGCCTTACTATCAAGCATACCTCTGCCCATATTTACAGGGCAATCCTGGAATCAGTAGGATATGCCATGCGTCATGTCATGGAAGATTACGGATACTGTTTTGCCAAAAATGTCCCCTGCATCTTAGTCGGAGGCGGCTCTTCTTCCCGTCTCTGGGTACATATCCTTGCTGATATCACCGGAGTGCCTATGCAATGTATGGAAAACGGAGTGGAAGCCCCCCTTGGTGATGCATTCCTTGCAGGATATGCCACCGGACTATTCAGCAGTTTTGACGAAATCAGTAACTGGACGCGTTCTTATACTGTCACTTGTCCGGATTGGGAAAACCATGAGAGATACAATCAATATTTTGATATTTACAAAAAAATGTATTTGTCTTTGAAAGATAATATGCATGAACTTGCAGCATTGTCAGAGTTACCTGCTTTATGTCGCTGATTTAAGGATATTCAGCAGTATCTTTAGCTGCGAAACAGTTTCAAACAATAAAAGTACTATTCAATACACCGTTTACAGACTTTTAATTATTTTTCCTGTAAACAACGAATTTACAAACAAGGATGCCATGCAATGAATGAAATAATTGTAAAACTTCAGTTTCTGATTCCCTCATTACCACGCGCCGAGAAAACAATTGCCGCATATATGTTGGAGCATATTGATTCTATTCACGATATGACACTTTCCATGCTGTCCGAAGAGTCGGGTGCCAGCGAGGCAACCATTATCCGTTTCTGCAAACGAATGGGTTACCACTCATTTGTGCATTTAAAGCAGGATTTTGCAAGGGCTTCTTCTTTCAAAACGGTAAATCTGCCGGATGCAATACAGCCTGACAACTCCATGCTGACAATTTTTGATAAAGTTTCGGATATTCTCCACCAGACACTGACAAACACACGAACTTTATTCTCTAATTGTGAATCTGACCTGGCACTGGACCGCATTTTACACGCCAAAGCCGTACATTTTTTTGCAATTGGGGACGCCACAGCCACCTGTCAATGGGCGTGTTTTAAATTCAATCGAATTGGTATTCCAAGTTTCTGGTATAATGATGTTGTTTTTCAGTATGAGGCAGCCATGCGAATGAACAGTGATGATGTTGTTATTGCAATGTCTTCAAGCGGACGTTCGCAAAATGTAGTACGTGCAGTAAAGCTCGCTCATGAAGCCGGAGCCGTGACTATTTCAATCACACAGACTGCCCGCTCCCCGCTTTTGCGTTATACAGACATTCCCCTCCTGACTTCCGGAATCGATGTAACCATCGGACGGGACAGTGTTTCCAAACGCATATCCGAGTTTGCAATTATCGAATCTTTTTATCTGGGTGCCATCGCAAAAGGCTCTCAGGATTACGATTTTCTTCTGCAAAACACAATTACTTCTTCGGATATGAACAAATAGTAAAGCCGTCATATTTTCGGCAGGGGTCTTTTGTCTCATGATAGCCATGCTGTAATTCTTCCGTATTTTTGAGGTAAAACAAAAGCAGTCAAGTCTCTCACTCATGAGGGGCTTGACTACTTTTGCGCGCCGGGCGTGGTCAGCTCTGCTGACATTTTCTCTGCACGCGTATGGCATCCTCTTTTTTAGTCTTCAAAGGTCTCCTTCAGTTTATCCATGAATCCCTTTTTCTTCGGTTTTTCTTTTTTCTCCGGATCCGATCCGAGGCTGTTGCCTGTGGCAAGATCGAACTCTCTCAGTGCCTGCTTTGCCTCCTCATTCAGTTTCGTCGGAACCTGAATCACAAGAGTTACATAATGGTCACCGCGAACGTTTTTGTTGCGCAGCGACGGTACTCCTTTCCCCTTGAACCGCACTTTCGTGTCGGTCTGTGTACCGGGTTTTATTGTATAAACAATGTCTCCGTCCACCGTGCTGATGCGGATATCTCCGCCCAGAGCAGCCTGCGCATACGTCATGGGAACGGTAGAATATATATTCATATCCTGTCTCTGGAAAATCGGATGACGAGCCACCTGAACTTCTACCAAAAGATCACCTCTCGGTCCTCCATTGGTGCCCGGTTCGCCTTTTTCACGGATACGAATACTCTG
>JAXEBU010000106.1:0-3350 GCA_034093895.1 Candidatus Choladocola sp.
GGTGTGGAAGTCTGCATCATTGACCTGAAAGAGAACCCATATTTTGTCGGGGATATCAGTGATAAAGACACGCTGATCCGTTTTTCGGAGAAGGTGATCACAGAGTATGGCTCGGTGGATTACCTGATCAATAATGCGCTGCCACTGATGAAGGGGATAGATACGTGCAGCTATGAAGAGTTTAATTACGCTTTGCAGGTGGGAGTAACAGCTCCTTTTATGCTGACGAAGCTGTTTCTGCCGTATTTTGCTCCCGGCGCAAGTATTGTGAATATTTCATCCAGCCGGGATCGGATGAGCCAGCCATTTACAGAGAGCTATACGGCAGCAAAGGGAGGGATCGCTGCACTGACCCATGCACTGGCTGTCAGTCTGGCCGGCAAAGTGAGAGTAAACTCTATTTCTCCCGGATGGATTGATACAGCGTATACGGTTTATGAAGGTCCGGATGCCATCCAGCAGCCGGCGGGACGCGTGGGAAATCCCATGGACATCGCAAATATGGTGCTGTATCTCTGCTCGGAGAAGGCGGGGTTTATTACAGGAGAAAACATCTGTATTGACGGCGGCATGACGAAACAGATGATTTATCATGGAGACTGGGGCTGGCAGCTGGATGGCTGACAGTTTGTGATACAAAAGGGGTTGTCGCAGAATATTTACAGTGTATTTCTGATATCCCGGTGTTCACCTTGTCTTCCTGACATCTGTCCGCACAAAACGGATATAATCCATTCTGTGCGGAACATCTGTCTCAGACATGTGTACACCGGGATACCAGAAATACCTCCGCACCTGTTCTGCAGCAGCCCTTAAAAAATGGGTATAAGAACTGAGGAGATGCGCTATGAAAAGTAAGACTGCCGGCGGCCATCTGGCTGCTCTCGTTGCGATTTTTATCTGGGGGATTACGTATATTTCCACGAAAATACTGCTGGTTGATTTTCAGCCGGTTGAGATTCTGGTATACCGTTTTCTGATGGGGATTCTGGTGCTGGCTGCAGCATATCCCCACCGGCTGAAGGGGACGACGTGGAAACAGGAGCTGACCTTTGCATCAGCCGGCCTGTGCGGAGTGACGCTTTATTATCTTCTGGAACATATGGCTTTGCTGTATACGTACGCGTCAAACGTGGGCGTGATTATTTCAGTAGCACCGTTTTTTACGGCAATTCTCATGTGGATTCTGAAAGAAGACCGGGAAGAAAGACCGAAGCTGCCCTTTTTTATCGGGTTTGTTGTGGCGATGGCAGGAATCTGCCTGATCAGTTTTGCAGGGGCCAGCCTTCAGCTTAATCCGTTGGGCGATTTTTTCGGACTGGCTGCTGCGGTTGTCTGGGCTTTCTATTCTGTGCTGTCCAAAAAAATCGGAAGCTACGGGTACAATACGATCCAGACGACGCGCAGAATTTTTATCTATGGATTCCTGTTTCTGCTTCCGACGCTGCCCTTTTTCGAATTCCGGCTGGATCTGATCCGGTTTGCCAATCCGGTTTACCTGTTTAATATATTTTTTCTGGGACTTGGCGCTTCAGCATTATGCTTTGTGGCATGGAATTATGCCGTCAGAGTACTGGGAGCTGTGACCACCAGCCTGTATATTTATCTGAATCCGGTGGTAACGGTAGTGACTTCGGTCATTGTGCTCCATGAAAGAATTACAGGAATGGCAGCTCTGGGTATTCTTTTTACTCTGGTCGGACTGGTTATTTCTGAGATGAAGTTCGGAAAAAAGAAGGAAAGCTGGGAGGCAATATGAGCAGAATTTTGATGATCAGTACAGGAGGAACACTGGCTTCCTCACACAGTGATCTGGGATTGACGCCGGGGCTGCATGGCAGTGAGATTCTTGACCGGATTTCCTGGCTGACTGCTGGGTTTGAGGTGGAAGAGGAAGAACTGTTTATGCTGGACAGCTCCAATATGCAGCCGGAGGAGTGGTCTGCACTGGCAAAACGGATTTATGAGAGGAGAAGGAAATACGACGGAATCGTTGTGATTCATGGAACTGATACGCTGGCGTATACTGCCAGCGCCCTGTCTTTTGCGCTGCAGCAGATTGAAATTCCCGTTGTGCTGACGGGTAGCCAGGTATCCATTGAAAATCCCATTGCAGACGCAACGGAAAACTGCAGAGCAGCGCTCCATATGGCAGCCAGCGGCTGTCCCGGGGTATACGTGGCTTTTAACCGCAAAATTATCATGGGGACAAGGGCGAGCAAGGTGAGAACGAGAAGCTTTGACGCTTTTGAGAGTATCGATTACCCGTATGCGGCGCGGATCAACAGCAGCGGCCTCGTGTTAAATCCAATGATTCCCGCCAGCCGCGGCGGGACGTGCGTGCTGCAGAACACGTTCTGCAGTGACGTATTTCTGCTGAAACTGTTTCCGGGAATCTCTCCCGCTGTTTTTCGGAAGCTGGAAGAAATGGGAGTCCGCGGTGTTTACGTGGAGGCTTTCGGAATCGGCGGACTGCCTTTTCTGCGGCGAAATCTTACAGAGGCCATCGGCGAGGCTGTTTCCCATAAGATGGTGGTGGCCGTAGGCAGTCAGTGCCTTTACGAGGGCAGCGATTTTACGGTATATGAAGCAGGACGTCAGGCCCTTGACTGTGGTGTCATAGAGACGGGAAATATGACTTCGGAAGCTGCCGTCACGAAACTGATGTGGGCGCTGGGGCAGTACGAAGATCCGGAAGCGGTAAAACACGTAATGAGACAGAACCTTCTGGGCGAGCTTGGAACAACGGTAGACTGGAATGTCTGATGCTTATCTCAGTCGAAGAAGACTCCCACTTCTATTGGAATCTGCCTGACATTCCAGAAACTCCCAGAAAAGACGGGCTGCGCTGGAGAGCCGCTGCCTGGAACGGCACGCAATGGCGATTTCCGTGGAAAAAGAAGGGTCGGTAAAGCTTCGTACCTGCAGAGAAGCGGGAGTTTTGTTCTCTGTACCGGGATAATCATCCGGAAGTGCCGAGGAGGGCAGAAGTCCGATGCCAAGTCCGGTCCTGGCCAGGGCAAGCGTAGTCTGGGCATCATCGTTGCAGCAACGGATTTCCGGTGTGCATCCGATTTCTTCAAAACGTGTCCGGATAATGGTTTCCCAGCGCCGGTACAGAATCAGAGGCCTGGAGACAAGCTGTGCAATGGAAACGGATGATTCAGGAATATCGGAAAACCAGCCGGACATTGCCACAGCAACAAGGGATTCCTTGCTGAGTACACGGATCTCAAGGTCCGGAGCAGAGAATGGGGTGCGGACGATGGCAAGATCCAGCTGTCCGCCATGGAGCTGTTCCAGAAGCTGGTACGTATTGGCGCTGTGCAGATCGTACTGCACACGGGGAT
>JAXEBU010000107.1:0-6823 GCA_034093895.1 Candidatus Choladocola sp.
GATAACTGCAATGATATGGGAATGCTGAGCCGGGCAGGAGAGAGCTATGCAGTGGCAAATGCAAATCCCAGGCTGAAGGAAGTGGCAAAGCATATCACGCTTTCCAATGTGGAGGACGGCGTGATCCGGACTATCCGGGAAACACTGCTGGGAAAAGCAGAGGAAGGAGCAGATCATGAATTATAAGAAAGAATATCTGGAAGCTTTCCTGAAAAACCAGTCCCGGCTTTTCGATGAGCCGGTGGCGGAAACGCCGGAAGAAGCGGATGAATTTCTTGAGGAATGCATGGCTGTTGTGGCCGGAAGCTACAGAGAAGTCAAAGCGTATTTTGAAGAAAACGGTACAGATACATCAGGTATGAGCAGGGAGGAACTTCTGGATCAGGCTGAGGTATTTGCCCTTCCGGACGGAAAGTTTCTGATTGTGGAAGGCTGAAAAAAGACGTCCTGTATGCATCTTTCTGACAGAACTGGAAAAACTGTAAAAGACAGAGATGATCAGAGAGAATACTTTCTGACTGACAGTAAAGGAAGGGATGCAGATGGCAGACGTATTAAAAGAGAGAAAGCAGAAAGAGTATCAGGAATATGTCAGACAGGTGACACCGACGCACAACCTGTTTCTGAACATGTGCAAAGCCTTTGTGACAGGCGGAGCAATCTGTGTAATCGGCCAGTTTATTCTGAACTGGTGTATGCGGGTGGGAATGGAGAAGGAGACGGCGGCGGGCTGGTGTTCCCTCTGGCTGGTACTTCTCAGTGTGCTTCTGACGGGATGCAATGTATATCAGAAGCTGGCAAAATTCGGAGGTGCCGGGACACTCGTACCGATTACAGGCTTTGCCAATTCCGTGGCAGCACCGGCCATTGAATACAAAAAAGAAGGGCAGGTATTCGGAATCGGGTGCAAGATCTTTACGATTGCAGGTCCTGTAATTCTGTACGGAGTATTCACCAGCTGGCTCCTTGGCGTGATTTACTGGGTGCTCGGACTGCTTGGAATTGTATCATAGTATGAGCGGCGGACAAATGGGGCTGTTTCAGAATAGTTCTCAGACATGTGTACACCCGGATACCAGACATCCTTTTGTACTTATTCTGCAACAGCCCCATGAGGACAGCAGCCGCATTTGCCGCGCAATTCATAGTATTTGTATCCTGTACTATCTGTACTACATTTCATTGTCCGGGAGGGCAGGTGCGGTTCTGACCGGAATGCCGTTTACTTCTACGGAATCGTCAGCCGGAATGACAAAAAACGGTCTGCCGTCGATGATCCGCGTTTCGATGAGGTCGGCCCGGTCCGGTTTGACCTGAATCACCACATCCGGTGTCCTGATTTCAAATTTGCGTGTATTGGCCACATTGGAAACGTAGAAGGCCGTCTGACTGTCACCGCCGTTCTGTTCAAATTCTTCATCAAAGTGTTCCAGTGTCTCTTTGGAAGCACCATTTTCTGATAACAGCCGTTTCACATCGTTTCTGTCAAGAGATGGCGGTTCCGGATCATCTTTTCGCTCCTCCAGAAGACCGTTCAGTGTCTCATGAATCGTTTTCACTGTCTCATACGTACACCCGTCAAGCAGGGTATCAGCCACCAGTGTGTTGAATGTCTCTTTCTGCGAAGAAGCCGTAAGCGGCAGCTCACAGCCCAGCAGCAGACGTGCAAAATCAGCATTCAGTTCCTCGGGATTTTTTGAGTAGTAGAGGATGCTGTGAATATCGGTGTTGCGGTCTGTAAAGGCAGGGAAGAGAAAGCCGGTAACAGGTACCTCCACAAACCAGTCACGGTTCCGCTGTTCAATGGCGTTGGTATCTTCGTTATAACAGAGTCCCGGTTTTGTCAGTTTGACGGGACAGATGGCACATTGCAGGTATTCGTAGACGTCATCTGATGCATCGAACATTTCCATACCGTCGGATGCTTTCTTCGGAATATCGTATGCACAGTGTATCAGCACGATATAATAATTCTCGGGATAAAGAAAAGTATCAATGACCTTGTCGTAAAACTCGTCCAGGAGTTCATCGTCTTTCAGCTGGCTGTTTTTTAATTTCATCAGATATTCCTGTGCTCCGCCTCCGGATTCTTCCGTCAGGGGAAACTCCATATCCAGCAGATTCCGGCCGATGGTTCCGGAAAGGGTTTTTTTGAAAATTTCAAAATATTTGAACATTTCTTCTTCCGGCAGGGAAAGAAACGCTTCTTTTAATTTCGTCTTCTTGTTTTTTTCGCCGTCAACGTAGCATCCGCAGATTCTTGTGACAGGACAGCGATCCGGATGATACAGACGTTTGATTTCGGCGACTTCTTTTTTATTCATAAGTACCTCCATAAAATTCAAGTCGAACGCACGCAAGACCTGGCGCGCGGTTCTGGTCAGCTTAGCTGACATCATCAGCCATCAGAAGGCTGCAGCAGTTCCTGTTCAGAGTGCAGGTACCACATAAACGGCAATTACGTGCAGGATCAGCAGATGAACGGGATAAAACCAGTAAAAGAAATATTTCATCCGCAGTCCCCGTGTCCCGTTATACAGATAGACGGGAATAAATGCCAGAGGTGCCGGAATCTCCCAGGAGACGGCGGCAGCTCCGCCGATACACTGATACAGCCGTGAATAACGCATCAGATAGAGGATTGCAATCAGGAAAACACCTTTGTAATTGTAATCCGTATCGATCAGCCAGGCTACATACATACCGACGGCAATGGGGATAACGGAAAGAAAAAGATTCCGTGTGTCATTTCCGGTGATCAGTCTGATCCCGATCATCACAAGCAGCCCGATCAGCAGTGTAAAGTAGACATTCTGCTTCTGGGGATAATACCAGTTCCCTTTCAGAGCGAGATCGAAGGGTATTTCAGAGATCAGGGCAAATAAAAAAAGCCGGGTCACGTATTTTTTTAAATTGTGCGTGTGAAGGAAACCTTCTACCAGAAGGAAACAGAAAATCGGAAATGCCAGACGGCCGATATCGCGTGATAACTGATAAATCTGAGACCAGAGTTCTCTGTTTCCGGGAATGTCCGCAATGGCCGGATGCTTTAAAACAGCCCGGATCACAGTGGCACCGGTGTGATCAATCAGCATTGTCACAATGGCAATCAGTTTCAGTGTGCTGCCGGATATCCCGAATGGTCGTTTTGAGTCTGCCATAGAGCGCCTCCAGAAAAATATTGTATGAAAAGAATACGCATTTTCAAAAGATTTGTCAAGAAAGAAAAAGAGCCGCAGGAAAACGGATCCGGGCTTACAGCCCGTGAATCCGCTTTCTCTGCAGCTTTTCGGGAGAATACTATTTCTCTGCCAGCAGCATCAGAATTTCATTACTTCTGGCAATGAATTTTGTCATTTCATCCGGAGACAGTGTTTTGTGTGCGATCATGGCCAGATCATACAGCTGTTCACAGATCATCGGAATCCGGTCAGAATCTGTGTGTGCTGCCACGTACTGTACCAGCTTGTTGTTGGCGTTCAGAATCAGAGTTTCGTCGCCGCCGAACATGGTCGGATCCATACCGCTCATTCCGTACATTTTCATCATTTCCTGCATACGTCTGCTTTCTTCGGAGAGCGTCATCATGGAGGAGATGTTTTCGTTTTTCAGTTTTTCCACTTTGACAGTCAGATTGTCTCTGCCCAGCGCTTTCCGGAAAACTTCCGTCAGCGTATCAGTGGTTTCTTTCAGTGATTCACTGTCTGTTTCTTCTTTTACTGTATCTGTCACATCTGCATCAATACGCTGGAATTTCACCTCTTCATTCAGCTGTTCAATGTGGGAGATGAACGGTGTATCAATATTGTGTTTCAGAATGACTGCGTTCTGACCTGCCTCACGGAACATATTGATGTACTGACTCTGCTGAATTTCATCCGTAACGTAATAAACAGTTGTCTGTTTCTTTTCGTCTTCGCTGTCAGCAGTTTCTTCGCCGTCACTTCCGGCAGCTTTTTCTGTTTCTTCCGGCTTTTCAGCTTCCGGGGAAGGTTCTGCTGAAGTTTCTTCTGCCGGTTTGGAAGCATCCAGCAGATCCTTTAAGGTCAGGTATTTGCCGTTGATATCCTTATACAGCACGTAGTCCATGATCTTTTCGCCGAATTTTGTATCCTTGATGCAGCCGAATTTGATAAACGGGCTGATATCATCCCAGTATTTCTCGTAGCTTTCCCGATCGGTCTTGCACATGCCGATCAGCTTGTCGGCTACCTTCTTTGTAATGTAATCAGAGATCTTCTTTACGAATCCGTCATTCTGAAGCGCACTTCTGGAAACGTTCAGCGGAAGATCCGGACAGTCGATCACACCCTTGAGCAGCATCAGAAATTCCGGAATGACTTCCTTGATATTGTCGGCGATGAATACCTGATTGTTATACAGTTTGATCTTTCCTTCAATGGAATCGTATTCTGTGTTGATTTTCGGGAAATACAGGATTCCTTTCAGGTTGAAGGGATAATCCATATTCAGGTGGATCCAGAACAGAGGCTCCTTGTAATCCAGAAATACCTTGCGATAGAAGGACTTATACTCTTCATCCGTGCAGTCGTTGGGATGTTTTGCCCACAGCGGATGGGTGTCACTTAAGGAAACGGGACGTTTGTTGATCTTGACGCGATCCCGGGCAGGAGATATTTCAACGAGTTCCTTTTCTCCGTTTTCATTTTCTTTTTCTTCTGTCTTTGCATCTTCATGGATACGCTCCACAATCACGTCGTCATCGCGAAGCTCGGATTCGTCGATGGTTTCGTACTCCTGCTCTGCATTTGCTTTTGAGAGGAAAATTTCCACCGGCATGAAGGAGCAGTATTTCTCGATGATTTCACGTGCACGGTATTCATTTGCAAACTCAAGTGCATCCTCAGCAAGGAAGAGGGTGATTTCCGTTCCGACGGTGTCGCGTGTTCCATCCTCCAGCGTATACTCTGTACCGCCGTCGCACTCCCAGTGAACCGGGGTGGCTCCTTCTTTATAAGAAAGAGTATCAATATGAACTTCATCTGCAACCATGAATGCGGAGTAGAAGCCGAGACCGAAGTGGCCGATAATCTCATCATCCGTTGTCTTGTCCTTATACTTGTTAAGAAAATCGGTAGCTCCGGAGAATGCAATCTGTGTGATGTATTCTTCCACTTCCTCTGCAGTCATTCCGAGACCGGTATCAATAAATTTCAGTGTTTTTTCTTCCGGATTGACGATAACATCAATTTTCTTTTTATAATCGTCCGGGAAGGTGTATTCTCCCATCATTTCCAGTTTTTCCAGTTTGGTGATGGCATCACAGCCGTTTGATATCATCTCACGGAAAAAGATATCATGGTCAGAATAGAGCCATTTTTTAATAATGGGAAAAATGTTTTCGCTGTTTATGGAAAGGCTTCCTGTTTTTCTGCTCATAATGCAACAACTCCTTTGGAAAATTTGATTTCAATCAGTTTTCACTATATTAATACCACCGGAACAAAAAGTCAAGAAAAAATTAGCACTCAATTTAAGTGAGTGCTAACAAAAAGGAATTTCTTTCTGACGGAAGAACTTTTCCAGCATGGAATCCCAGGAATGTTCCAGTGTTTTGTCCAGGGAAAAGAAACGCAGGGATGTTCCGCTGACACACGTCAGATCATTACCATCATAATGAATATTCAGAAACAGTCCGTTTACTTCTTCGACGGAGCAGGAGATTCCTGACTGTTCCAGCAGTTTTTTTACATTGTGCTGTGCCAGGCGGAAAACGATACGGAAATGAAGCGGTGTATTCTTCCCTTTGACAAGGTCGCAGAAGAAGGGGCGTATCCGTTTCCAGAGTGTGTATCCGCACTGTTCCGAAGTGAGAAGCTCAGCTTCACTGCGGCTCAAGTATTCCGGATGAAAAGTTCCGTCAATATGAAAAGACGCGAAGGTTGTAATAGAAGCCTCTGATAAAAGAAATGTATCGAAGGTATCCGTAAGCAGAAGCCGGTTCATAAAACCGCGGATATCCTGTATCTGGTATGAGCGCAAAAAGAACGCCTCCTTTCTGATATACAGTATATATGAAAAGACACTTTCATTGCAATAAGGTGATGTTTTTTTCTTTTTTTTAAATTCCCCCTTTTCAAGGTGTATTACGTGTGTTATGATGATCTGGTATTAAATACTACATTATAAAATAATTAAAAACGTAATGAGCAGTATGCAAAATGAGACGTGAGAGAACACAGGAGAGTCAGTATGG
This sequence comes from Candidatus Choladocola sp., assembly GCA_034093895.1. Classification (GTDB taxonomy): domain Bacteria; phylum Bacillota; class Clostridia; order Lachnospirales; family Lachnospiraceae; genus Choladousia. Next base: position 6,218 of record JAXEBU010000107.1, read on the forward strand.
ATTATATTATTGTAATGGACAGCTGCGGCGAGCGGACAGAGGAGATGAAGCGGGATGAGAGAGTGGTATCTGCACCGCTTACGATGCAGGTGGATGAGGATACCTTTGTGGATGATGAGACGTTTGATCAGGCTGTTTTTCTGAAGAAGATTGCAGACAGCCCCAACTGCCCAAAATCAGCCTGTCCTTCACCGGATTATTACAAGAATGAATTTGAAAAGAGCGGGAGCAGAGCATATGCCGTTACACTTTCTGCAGAACTGAGCGGTTCCTACAACAGTGCAATGCTGGCCCGTGATCTCGTTCTGGAGGAGCGGCCGGAGATGAAGATTCATATCTTTAACTCACGGTCAGCGTCAGTGGGTGAGACGCTGATCACGTGCAAGATTCAGGAATGTGAGGCTGCAGGCATGGAATTTGAACAGACTGTCGAAACGGTTGAGGAGTACATTGATGCACAGAATACGTATTTTGTGCTGGAAAATCTTGAGACGCTGCGCAAAAACGGACGGCTCAGCAATCTGAAGGCCTTTGTTGCTTCCGCTCTGAAGATTAAACCGGTGATGGGTGCCACGCCGGAGGGAACGATTATCCAGCTCGATCAGG
>JAXEBU010000108.1:0-10105 GCA_034093895.1 Candidatus Choladocola sp.
AGTATGCGCCGCACCCTACATGGCATCTTCTGCGGAGGAGCTGATCAGCAATGCGGATCTTGCCGTATACAGTGCAAAACGTTCCGGTAAGAATGCAGTTCTCATGTATTCTGAAGATGTGGAAAAGGACAGAGATGCCCAGCAGGGCCGCGGCAACGGAAAGGGAAGCTATTACGATACGTACGCTTCAACCGTGTATGCTCTGACGGCAGCCATTGACACAAAAGATCACTATACCTTCAGTCATTCCCGGAATGTTGCCTATTATGCGGCAGAGCTTGCCCGTTGTTACGGTCTGAATCAGGAGTGTATTGATACGGTGAGGGAAGCAGGATTGCTTCACGATATCGGCAAGATCGGAATCAGGGAGGATATTCTGAACAAGCCTGGCCGGCTGACAGAAGAAGAGTATGATATTATGAAGACCCATGTGGAGAATTCCATCGGAATCATACGCCATCTGCCGTCTCTCGATTATGTAATACCGGCCGTTCTCTCACACCATGAGCGATATGATGGAAACGGTTACCCGCGCGGAATTGCTGGAGAGGACATTCCGCTGATGGGCAGAATCCTCTGTGTTGTGGATTCTTTCGATGCGATGGTTTCCAGGAGGAGCTACAAACGTCCCATGTCGGTGGAAGAGGCGATGAATGTTCTGGAAAAGCAGAAGGGCAGACAGTTTGACCCGAAGCTTGTTGAGATATTTGTGGATATGATAAAGAATAACAGAATCGAACTGAAGCTTCCGGAAGCGTTGGAAGAATCATAAAACAGACTGTCAATTCAAGCCGAACGCACGTGAACTTGGCACGTGAACTTGGCGCGCGATTCTGGTCAGCTCAGGTTGACATCTTTCTTCTCAGAATCGCTGCGCATCCTCACGTGCAGAGAAAATGTCAGAAAGTGCTGACTACGTACGGCGCGCAAAAGCAGTCAAGCCCCTCATGAGGGGCTTGACTGCTTTTATTCTGGCATCGCAACTTTGGTTCTGTTTTATTTTGAGATAACGGTACCCGTTTTTCCAAGCAGTGCGTCTTTTGCCTTGTCGATCGATGTGATGACAGCCGTACGTCCTTCTTTCTGAGATACGAAATGAACGGATGCCTCAATCTTCGGAAGCATCTTATTCTGGCCAAACTCATTATTTGCTATGTGCTGCAGCGCTTCTGCAGTTGTAATATGTTTCAGAGCAACGGGATGATCTGTGTCATATCCGATATTGACAAATTCTTCATTCGTAAGAATCATCAGGACATCAGAATCCGTCAGATCAGCAAGACGGCCGCTGACAAGATCTTTTTCGATCACGGCACTTGCTCCTTTCAGATTGCTGCCCTGCTTCAGCACAGGAATTCCGCCGCCGCCGCCGGCAATAACAATATGTCCGGCCTGAACGAGAGAATTAATGGCATCAATTTCCACGATATCCAGCGGTTTCGGTGAAGCGACGATACGCCGGAAACCCTTTCCCGGCTCCTCTACCACGTAATTTCCCTTCTTTTCCTCAGCAGCAGCCTCTTCCGCAGTGAGATAGCGGCCGATGACTTTTACCGGATGATAAAAAGCTTCGTCGTAGGGATCTACCGTGACCTGTGTGAGAACTGTGGCAACCGTTTTATAAATACCGCGTTTCAGAAGCTCGGCACGCAGCGCATTCTGAATATCATAACCGATATAGCCCTGGCTCATGGCAGAGCAGACAGACATGGGAGCACCGTACGTTTCATGGAATTTTGCAAATTCACTCATGGCGGTATGGATCATGCCGACCTGCGGTGCGTTGCTGTGGGTGATAATAAGCTGCGCTCCTTCCTCTACGAGATCAGCCAGGATACAGGCAGAAGATCGAACCGCTTTCTGCTGCTCCGGAAATGTAGTGCCAAGGGCTCTGTGCCCGAGAGCTACAACAATTCTTTTTCTCATAATCATAATCCTCGCACTTTCATAGGTTTTATACAGACTTTAATGCGCAAGCGCATTGTGGTCAGTGAATTTTGAATCTGGCATTATTATATAATTCCTTACTGGAAAAATCAACGTTTTTTCTGGTTGATTCTTTTGAATATTCAGAAAAATATATGCAATAAATATAATATAAAATTAAATAGAAAAATATACAAAATATGTATTGACAAATACAGAAACAGAATGTATAATACAGACATAAACAAAGAGAACAGAGAAAATAAAACAAAAAAGAACTAAGGAGGAGATTCCAGTGAGAACGTAACAAATATCATTAAATACAATAATATTTAATGATAAAAAACGAAAATGGAATCAAATAAAACAGAAAGGAAGGTACGGACCACCGAAAACGTAAAGATTTACCTTAAAATTTAAAAGAGAGGAAGGAACAGTCCCATGGATTCATTCAGATGAGGGAAGATATCAGAAAAAGTTCTTGATATCTTCCTTTTATTTTTGCTGTTTTTTCGAAAGCTTCATCTCTCAGTCATAAACAGGCAGGCTGTCCCATATATTGAATTAAGATAAAGGCGACAGGCTTGCCTGCTTTCTTTCAGAGGAGGGACAGGGATGGATAATTTTTACCGGCTGTTTGCTGTGAAGCTGCGGAAGATCCTGGAATCTTCCTGCATGAATCCGGAAAAGCTGCAGGAAATCAGAATGAGAGCAAACAATCCTCTGCTCCTTCTGTACGATGGAAAAGAGTATACGCTGACTGAGCATGGAGAGCTGACGGAAGACACAGGAGAAGGGTGCATCGTATCGAAGGAAGAACTGAACGAGACACTGGAGTATATTTCCGGATACTCCCTGTATGCATTCGATGAAGAGATGAAACAGGGTTACATCACTGTTCCCGGTGGACACAGAATCGGTCTTGCCGGAAAAATCGTAATGGATGGAAAGAAGATCCAGTGTATACGGCATATCTCTTTTATTAATATCCGTCTGTCACATCAGATACTGGGCTGTGCGGATGAAGTAATGCCTTATATTGTCAGAAATCAGGAGATCTGTCACGTACTGGTCATTTCTCCGCCAAGATGCGGGAAAACGACGCTTCTGCGGGATATGATCCGACAGATTTCAAATGGGAGTGCCTTTGCGCCCGGGAAAACGGTGGGCGTGGTAGATGAACGGTCAGAAATAGGTGGCTCCTATCTCGGTATTCCGCAGAATGATCTGGGGATCAGGACAGATTTGCTGGACTGCTGTACAAAGTCGGAAGGAATGATGATGCTGCTTCGTTCCATGTCGCCTCAGGTGATTGCGGTGGATGAGCTGGGGAACAGCGAAGACGGCGATGCAGTGGAAAGCGTTTTTCATTGCGGATGTAAGCTGATTGCCACTGTCCACGGAAATTCTGTCGATGATATCAAAAAAAAGCCGCTGCTCCACAAGCTGGTGCGGGAGCATATGTTTGAGCGGTATATTGTGCTCTGGGGCAGAGAAAAAGTCGGAAAAGTGAAAGAAATCTTTGATTCACGCGGTTCGCTTCTGTACCGTAATCTGTAAAGGAAGGGATTGTTTTGGTTGGAGCTAAGATTGCAGGTATCACGCTGATTCTTCTGTCCGGATATCTGTTTGGACGGGAAAAGGAACAGCGGATGAAAAAAAGACCGGATTTTCTTCAGGACATGCGGGAGCTTTTTACGTATCTGGAGAAAGAGATGACATTCCGAAAGACACCGATACGGGAGTCTTTTGCGTATGCGGCCGACAGAAGCAGTACAGAACTGGCGCTGATACTGCGCGAGTCATCGCGTCAGATCGACGGCGGCGAAGGTCTTTCCTTTCCCTTCATCTGGAAAGAAGCTGTGAAAAAATGCGTGCCGAAAGGACTGCTCAGTGACGAAGAGTTTGAAACTGTCTGTCAGTCTGCGGCAGCTCTGTGCAATACCGATACTGTCATGCAGAGAACAATGCTGGTTCAGTACGGAGAACGGTTTGAGGTGATGGAGAAAATGGAGAGAAAAGCATATCGTGAAAAGGCCGGACTGTACCGCAGACTGTCTGCCGCAGCCGGTGTTTTTCTGGTGATTCTTCTCTGGTAGATGAGACGAAAGGAAGCGAAAACCATGAGTATCAATCTGATTTTTAAAATGGCTGCTGTTGGGATACTCATTTCTGTTTTGGGTCAGATACTGAAACAGAGCGGCAGGGAAGAACACGCATTTCTGACGGGAATTGCAGGACTGATACTCGTTCTTTTCTGGCTTCTTCCGTATATCAGCCAGTTGTTTGAAACGGTAAAATCGCTGTTTGCATTGTGAGGTTATGGTATGAATATGATCAAAATCGCCTGCCTTGGCATATCCGGCGTGATCCTGAGCCTGATACTGAAACAGAACCGTTCTCCGTTTGCCGAGCTCATCAGCTTTGCCGTCTGTCTTCTGATCATATTCTACAGTATGTCAAAGCTGTCCGGTCTGTTTGAATGGATCGATGTCCTGGGCGGCTACATCACATCACAGAAAAGCTATTTTAAAATACTGCTGAAAATTATCGGAATCACGTATGTTGCTGATTTTTCCTCCAGTCTGTGTAAAGACGCAGGATACAGCTCTATTGCGGGACAGATAGAAATTTTTGGAAAGATATCGATACTGGCTGTCAGTTCACCGATCATTACATCGCTTCTGGAAACAGTTTTTTCATTTTTATGACAAGAGAATCCATATGAAAAGTATCCCGATTATTCTGATACAGCTCATACTCATCGGAACCTTCTGCGTTACTGCAAAGGCAGAGCAGGAAACGGAAATGACAGAAGAGGCGGTCGGAGCGTATCCGGATCCGGAACAGATGACAGAAGAAAAACCGGAAGAAACAGCAGAAGAGTATCTGAACCTGACAGAGATTCAGAAAGAACTGGAAATGCTGACGCAGACAGAGGTTTTCTCATTTACAGATACCGTAAAAAAACTGATCACCGGGGAAATTCCGTTCCATTTTGAGGACATCCTTCCGTTTCTTTTTTCTCTTTTTTTCTCAGAGATGAATCAGATGCGGAAAACGGCACTTCAGATTCTGATCATCGTACTGTCATCTGCCGTATTCTCAAATTTTGTCCGCATGTTTGAAAACAGCCAGATCGCCGATATCAGTTTTTATGCAGTTTATCTGTTGATTTCCACCATGCTTGTCCGTTGCTTTTCAACAATGAATCAGCTTGTTTCGAATACCTGCGATTCAGTCAGCGCGTTTATGAAAGTACTGCTTCCGTCTTATCTGATCACAGTAGTGTTAAGCTCCGGCACCGTATCAGCTCTGGGCTTTTATGAAATTACTGTTCTTGCCATGAACCTGCTGCAGCTGTTTATTATTAAGATTATTCTGCCATCTATAAATTTTTATCTGATTCTGCTGATCCTGAATCAGCTTTCCATGGAGGAATATCTGTCCAGGTTTGCAGAACTGGCAGAGACAGTAATCGGATGGACGATCCAAAGCATTCTCGGAATTGTGCTTGGGCTTCAGGCGGTACAGTGTCTTATAGCCCCTGCTGTCGATTCTCTGAAGAATTCCTCGCTCCATCAGCTTGCAAAGTCTGTTCCCGGCGTCGGTTCCGCACTGGATGCGGCAGCCGAGACTGTGGCAGGCTCTGCGGTTGTAATAAAAAATGCAGTAGGGGTGGCAGGGATTCTGGCACTTCTTGTAATCTGTCTGACCCCGATTCTAAAACTGTCCGCCTGTATTCTGATTTTCCGGATTCTGTGCGCAGTAATTCAGCCATTTTCAGACCGGCGTATGGTAGACGGCATTGACAGTATTTCAAGAGGCAGTGTTCTTCTTCTGAAAACGCTGCTGACGTGTCTTGCCATTTTTATCGTTTCCCTTGCCATGATAACTGCAGCGGTGAAAGGGGGATAGAATGAAAACGTGAACGAATGGCTGAAAATGCTGGCAGGCAGTCTCTGTGTGATTACGATTCTGCTTCATCTTGTACCGGATGGTAAATTTGAAAAATACGTAAAATTCTATGCAGGCTTATTGTTCTTTCTGATTGCTGCCGGTCCTGTGCTGGAATTTTTTGCCGGAGAAGGAAAGCTGGAGCGTCTTCTGGAACTTGAATTTCTGAGAGAAGAGCAATACGATCTGAAAACGGCTGTGGAAGGAATGGCAGATCTGAAAAATGATCAGATCCGTTCCTACTATCAACAGGAGCTCCTGCGTCAGGTGGAAGGAATTCTTGCAGCTTACGGTCTGACTGCTTCCGGGGTAAGTCTTGATTTTGATGAAAAGGAGGGATATACGGTGACAGGAGTTTCCATTGTGCTTGATTTACCCGAAGATGAAAATATAACAGAGGAAGCGAAAAAGGAAATATCCGGTCTCTTTCTGATAGAAAACAACAGAGTCAGAATCAATGAGCGGGGGCCGAGATGAACTGGAACCATTGGATCGAAAAGATCAAAGCATGCAAAAAAGAACAGATTCTGATTCTGTTTTTAGCCGGTATTCTGCTTCTGGTGATCGCAGTTCCTGCCGGCAGCGGTGATATTCAGACAAAAGTGACACCGGAAAAGGAGACGAATCTGCAGGAACAGGACAGTACAGAAGATACGGCAGAAAAACTGGAGCAGAAGCTTCAGCGAATTCTGACAAAGGTGGAGGGAATCGGGAGAACTGAAGTGATGATTACGCTGAAATCGGACGGAAAAAGGATTGTGGAAAAGGATGAAGAAAAGTCGCAGTCAAGGGAAGAGAGTCAGCAGGAAGGCAGTTCGTCGGATTCCAGTCAGTCGGGTACAGGAGAAAATACAGTATATCTGAAAGACCATGAGGGAAATGAGATTCCGTACGTCATGGAGAATCTCGAGCCGGAAATTGCCGGAGTGCTGGTAGTGGCGCAGGGTGCAGACAACCCCGTAACAGTTTCGGAGATAACAGACGCAGTAATGGCATTATTCGGAGTGGAGGCGCATAAAATCAAAGTAATGAAGATGGAATGAGGAGGATAAGATTGAAACGTATCTTAAAGAAGAATCAGATCATCATTACAACACTGGCCATCATGATTGCCGTTGCCGGGTATCTGAACTACTCGGGCAGACTTCTGGGCGAAAAGGTGGACACGGTGAGTTCGGATGAAAACACGGTTCTGCTCACGGATGACAGTCTGGCGGAAAATACATATGCTGACACATATACTGATATTGTGAGTCTGGACGGGGATGGAACGGAGGAAGCATCTGCAGAAGACGGATCGGATGCCCAGGCTGCAGTAGGGGAGGCAGTTCTTGCAAATGCCGGTACAGCCGATGCAGTTCTTGCCCAGGCAAAGCTGAATCGGGAACAGGTCAGGGCAAAGAGCAAGGAGTCACTCCTGGAAGTAATTAACAATGAAAGTATAGGGGATGATCAGAAACAGAATGCAGCTGCGGCCATGACGGAAATGGCACAGCTTGCCGAAAAGGAAGCTGCAGCGGAACTTCTGCTGGAAGCAAAAGGGTTTGGCGGCAGTATTGTCAGCATTACGGACGGAACCGTGGATGTGGTTGTGAATGAATCACAGCTGAGTGATGCCAGCAGAGCGCAGATAGAGGATATTGTAAAAAGAAAGACAGAAATCTCGGGTGAGAACATTTTGATTACTCCGGGAGCAGAAGCTGAGAGCGAAAATATGGAAAAATAATGTAAAGGCTGCTGTCCGGCGAAAGAGAAGGTGGGCAGCAGCCTTTTTTTGTGGTATATTATCATCAGGCTCATGCACAGAGGAGGACAGAGAATGATTGCTGATATGCACTGTGACACGCTGGCTGTCATCAACAGTGAGAAGAAAAAGGGAAAGGCGCTGCCATTGCGGGATGGCGCAGGACTGATGGTGAATCTGGAGAAAATGAAAAAAGGAGATTATCTGTTCCAGAATTTCGCCGTGTTTATCGATTTGCAGGAAGAGGGAGATTCCTTTGACCATGCAATGGAACTTGTGGATATTTTCGAACAGGAGATGGCACAGAATCAGGACCTGATCCGTCAGGCTGTCAACTGCAGGGAAGTGGAAGAGAACAGAAGAAACGGTAAGCTTTCTGCAGTACTGACGCTGGAGGACGGAGGAATGTGCCGTGGAGAGATTGAGAAGCTCCATGATTTTTATAAAAAAGGCGCAAGGATGATGACGCTTACATGGAATTATGAAAATGAACTGGGATATCCGGCAGCTCTTGAGCCGGAACAGGGAGACTGCCGTCCGGACCCATCCTTCGGACTGAAAAAGAGAGGCTTTGAATTTCTGGAGGAAATGGAAGCGATGGGAATGATCATTGATGTTTCCCATCTTTCTGACGCAGGTTTTTATGATGTCTGTGATTTCTGCAGAAACCCGTTTGTGGCAAGCCATTCCGATGCCCGGTCCGTCTTCGGATGCCGCAGAAACCTGACCGATACGATGCTGCACATGCTGGGAGAAAAGGGCGGTGTGGCAGGACTGAATTTTTATCCTGTTTTCCTGGGACAGGAAGAACCGCCCACAGGATGTCTCGATGCCATCTGCCGACATGCACTTCATATGGCAGACTGCGCCGGTATGGAGTCAGTGGGACTCGGTACGGACTTTGACGGTTTTGCAGAGACAAGTCATCCGGCAGACGGTGCACAGATGGACGATCTGGCTTTCGCGCTTCATAAAGCAGGCTTTACAGAGCGGGAAACAGAAGGGATCCTGTACCGGAATGTGATGCGTCTCTATCGTGAAGTATTGAAATAGAAAACAACATAAAACAAAATAAACAGACATAAAGCGTTGACTTTCCTGCCGTGGTTTTGTATAATAGGATTAAGCAAAAGCTTATTTCCATATCATGGTCTGAATTGAGGGAATGGAATGAATACAGAGAAAAGAGCCGGTGACAAAGGCATGACCACGCTGTCCGGCAGCGGAATGGTGGCCAAGTCCGATGAGAGAATTGCTCTGATCGGAGCGATTGAAGAACTGAGTTGTTACATAGGATACATAAAGGCAGGAACGTCCTGCCCGCATCTGACTGCCGTTCTGGAGCGGATTCAGAGAGCACTTGCATCGACTGCAGACGGAGTGCGGGACAGATTCGGAAAGACACCGTCACCTGCTTCGGAAGAGATTTCATTTTTGGAGCATGAGATTGCGTATCTCGATACGCAGACGGCTGGGGAAAATGATGCTGATACTGCGGAAGAGGACAGAGATGCAAAGCTTCCCGGAAAGAACAGGGGGGCTGCTCTGTTTCAGATGGCTGCTTCCATTGCACGAAGAGCAGAGCGTGAGCTGATCGCAGTGGACCGCAGATACGGTGTTCGCCCGGAATCACGTCAGTATCTGAACCGATTGTCCGATTATTTTGAAAGTGCGGCAGAATACCGAATCCGTTTTCCGGAGGAAGAAGATGTCCGCGTCAAAAAAGCAGAACCGCCAATGGAACAGGTAGTGAGGCAGGTGATGAATCAGATGGGAGTATCACACGAAGTGACGCTGCAGGAAGCAAAACAGATAATCGAAGAGGTGGAAAAAGAAGCTGACCGGAGAGGGACAAAGGCTGTGATCTGTGTCTGTGACGGGCATGGTCATCCTGTTGCAGTTCACGTGATGGATGGTGCTTTTCTGGTAAGTTTTGATGTGGCAATAAAAAAAGCTTATACTTCCGTTGCCGTAAAGATGCCGACCATTGAACTGGGACCTCTGGCAGCACCCGGACAGACTTTTTACGGTGTTGACAAGATGGACGGCGGAAAGATCACCGTGATCGGGGGCGGCATACCGCTGAAAAAAGGCGGGATCATCTGCGGCGCGGTCGGTGTCAGCGGAGGAACGGGAGAAGAGGACGACTCTCTTGCCCGGTATGCAGCAGATATCTATTCACGCATTTGATTTTTCTGTTCTTCAGGACAACCGAATACAGTTAATAAAAAATATTTCAAAATAGGACTTTACAATATCGGACATTTCTAGTAGAATAGAAATGTTCTCGGGGTATGGCGTAGCTTGGTAGCGCGCTCGGCTGGGGGCCGAGAGGTCGCAGGTTCAAATCCTGTTGCCCCGATTTCAGAATCAGAATTCAGTCAGTACGATGGAAAATGTGCTGCAGTTTTACATTGTGTATGAGTCCCGGAGGTTATTCCGGGGCTTTTTATCGTATCAGGATTAGGGTGTCAAAAG
>JAXEBU010000109.1:0-2576 GCA_034093895.1 Candidatus Choladocola sp.
GTGTGTCATCTTGATGTGGAGGTTCTGGAACGGGTTGACAAGGCACTTCAGATCAGCCTGGAACTGGTTACATAGCTTCCGTTGATTCAAAACTTGACGAATGAAAGCGAAAATGTTATATTTTAACGTATAGCTAACGGATATAAAGGAGTAATGCACTATATGGACAGTGACGCGGGCACCCTGTTGGGAGTCATTCTACTGGCAGTCTTGCTTTTTATTGATTTTATCATGACTGCGTTTGCGGCAGCGATTCGATCTGTATCGGATTCGGAGCTGCAGGAGACATTTCAGAAAGAAGGAAAGCCGCCTGAAGGAATTCTGAATCTGAAGGATCATATGAGCCGTCTGCTGCATACGATCTGGCTGCTGAATGCGGTGACCTACGCATGGGCTGGTTATCTGATCACAAAGATGACACGGACTTATTCACCGTTTCTTGTATTTCCCCTGCTTGTCATTCTTTTTTATCTGGTGGGTAATTCCATACCGGAGATGATTGGTCACAAGAATGCGTCCCGATGGCTGCTTCGGCGTTTCGGAATTGCAAGAGCTGTTGTGACGGTTTTATCTCCGTTTACATACATTATGACCGTTGTATCAAACATCTGTGTTCGTCTTTTCGGGATCGATCCGAAATCTCTTGAACAGGAGGTGACGGAGGATGAGATCATTTCCATGGTAAATGAAGGCCATGAGCAGGGCGTTCTCGATGAGCAGGAAGCGGAGATGATCCAGAACATTTTTGATCTTGATGACAAACAGGCACAGGATATCATGACGCACCGGAAAAACATTATCGGTATCAGCGGGAATGTCAATCTGAACGAGGCAATTGCTTTCATGGTGGGAGAGACGGTTTCCCGTTTTCCCGTATATGAGGAGAGTATTGATAATATTACGGGTATTCTTCATTTCAAGGATGCCATGAAATTCCACACGATGGGAACCTACGACAACTGGCTGATCAGAGATATTCCGGGACTGCTTCGGGATGTCCGGTTCATTCCGGAAACAAGGGGCATCAGCCTTCTTTTTAAAAACATGCAGGCACAGAAACTGCAGATGGTAATCGTGGTGGACGAGTACGGGCAGACGGCCGGACTTGTTGCCATGGAGGATATTCTGGAGGAAATTGTTGGTAATATCCAGGATGAATACGATGATGACGTGCAGCTGATCCGACAGGAAGGAAACGGTACGTATCTGATGGATGGAATGGCGCCTCTCGCCGAGGTGACGGAAATTCTTGATATCCAGCCGGAGGATGACGATTATGATACACTGAACGGACTGCTGATTTCGCAGCTTGACAGGATACCGGCAGATGGCGAGCAGGTGGAAGTGACACTCTGCGGCTATCTGTTTCAGATATTAGAGGTGGAGAATAAGATGATCCGCCTTGTGAAAATAACAAAATACGAGGAAGAGGAAAAGGAGTAATTATCAGATTATGTCAGGACATTCAAAATTTGCCAATATCAAACACAAAAAAGAGAAAAATGATGCTGCCAAGGGAAAGATTTTTACAATCATCGGCCGTGAGATTGCCGTTGCAGTAAAAGAAGGCGGATCCGATCCGGCCAACAACAGCCGCCTGCGCGATGTGATTGCAAAAGCAAAAGCAAATAACATGCCGAATGACACCATTGAGCGCGGTATTAAGAAGGCAGCAGGTGAACTCGGATCTGTAAACTATGAATACGTTACGTATGAAGGATACGGCCCCAATGGTATCGCCATTATTGTTGAAGCGCTGACAGATAACAAAAACCGTACGGCTTCCAACGTGAGAAATGCTTTCACAAAAGGAAGCGGAAGCATCGGAACCCAGGGCTGTGTGTCCTTTATGTTTGACAAAAAAGGGCAGATCATCATCGACAAGGAAGAGTGTGAGATGGATGCCGATGATCTGATGATGATTGCACTCGATGCAGGTGCGGAGGATTTTTCCGAGGAAGAATACAGCTTTGAAATTCTGACTGATCCGGACGAGTTCAGTAATGTGAGACAGGCTCTTGAAAAAGAAGGAATTCCCATGGCTTCCGCAGAGGTAACAATGATTCCGCAGAATTACGTTGAGCTGACAGACGAGACTGCATTAAAACAGCTGAACCGTACGCTTGATCTTCTCGATGAGGATGACGATGTACAGGCAGTTTACACGAATCTTGACGAATAAATGATATCGTCATGGCAGTTTTAGCCGCATGGCGGCGGATTGGAGTAAAATATGAATTACTATCTGACCGGAATTGAAGGGATGCCGAAAATGCTGGACTATCCTGAAAATCCGCTGGAATACTTTAAGAGAAAAACGTACGCAGATGCATTCCAGAAAGTATACAATGCGCATATGCCCACGCTGGATGCCATTGAGAACGGATACAAAATGGTCATTGACAAGGATCAGTTTCTCGAGAACATGGCAAATGCTCTGATTGAACACGCTGCCGGGAAGGTGGATAGCTGTAAGAGAAAGAGCCAGAAGGAAAAAGTGCAGCTGGATCTGAATATGACTATGGTTGTATTTATACTGCCTGCCATTCTTGAGTTTCACGGAGAGTCCTCACGCC
>JAXEBU010000110.1:0-6430 GCA_034093895.1 Candidatus Choladocola sp.
CATTGATTGAAGCCGGTGTGGATGCAGTTAAGGTCGGTATCGGACCGGGATCCATCTGTACGACACGAATTGTTGCCGGTATCGGTGTTCCGCAGATTTCTGCAGTTATGAACTGTTATGAAGTGGCAAGGGAATACGGAATTCCGATTATCGCGGACGGAGGCATCAAATATTCCGGAGATATGACGAAAGCAATTGCAGCAGGAGCCAATGTATGTATGATGGGAAGCCTGTTTGCAGGATGTGATGAGAGCCCGGGAACCTTCGAGCTGTATCAGGGAAGAAAGTACAAAGTATACCGTGGTATGGGTTCAATAGCGGCAATGGAAAATGGAAGCAGAGACCGCTATTTCCAGACAAATGCAAAGAAGCTCGTTCCGGAGGGTGTCGAAGGTCGGGTGGCTTACAAAGGTAGTGTTGAAGATACGGTATTCCAGCTTCTGGGTGGTCTGCGTTCCGGTATGGGATACTGTGGAACACCGACAATTGAAGAACTGAAGCAGAACGGCAGATTTGTGAAGATTTCTGCTGCTTCTCTCAAAGAATCTCATCCGCACGATATTCATATTACAAAGGAAGCTCCGAATTACAGTGTAGAGCAGTAAATACAGAAAGAAACAGAAAAGCAGAGCGCTGCAAAGTGTAAGAAGACTTACGTTTTGCAGCGTTTTTCAATTTTCAGGGAAGTAAAAAAAGGGGGTGCACAGACCTTGAAAAATGATGTATACTAGAAGCGTTAATGAAAACTCGGGTTGAGGTAATTATGAGGAAAGACAGAAAAAACGGAAGAAAAAGAATCAGATGGAGTCATATACTGATATGGTTTCTGGCTGTTTTGCTGACGGTTGCAGCCGTCTGGCTGTTGCTGAAGCTGATCCCGCGGGATGATATTGATGTCGACTCCCTTATAGACGAGACTTCTACAATAAAAATAATGACAGAAACAGAGACAGAAAAACGTAAAAATGCTGTCCCGTGTCCGGAGATTGATGAGCAGCTGCTTACCATTAATGATTATTCCCGACCGGGAACGAAGACGGATGCGATTGAAAAGGTAGTCATTCATTATCTGGGTAATCCCAAAACAACGGCGCAGCAGAATCACGACTATTTTGAGAGTCTGAAAGATCTGAAGGATGTTTCCATGAGCGCCAATTTTGTGATCGGAATTGAAGGGGAAATCATTGAATGTGTTCCTCCGGGAGAGATTGCTTATGCTTCCAATTCCATGAATCATCTGTCTATTTCGATTGAAAACTGTCATCTTGACAGTACAGGGCGTTTTACGGAAGCAACGTATGAATCGTGTGTACATCTGACGGCTTATCTTGTGGAAGAGTACGGTCTGGAGCGGGATGATATTATTCGTCATTATGACGTTACGGGGAAAGAGTGCCCGTTGTATTATGTGGAGCATGAAGATAAATGGGAAGAGTTTAAAGACGATGTGATGAATTACATAGAGGAATGCAGGAAGGCTGCTAAAAAATAGAAAAGTTGGGAAAATCGATGATAAAAGAATACTATGAAAAAATATGCGATGGAGAGGACGTACGGGCAAATCTGATTGCGCTGCGGCAGTCACTGAAGGAAGAGAATAACAGGAGAGCTTTTGCTTATCTTCTGGGAGGAGAATTTGAAAAACTGTGTGAGCTGTTGCAGCACGAGGATCCCAAGGTACGGAAAAATGCAGCATTGATACTTGGTCAGATGGAATCGGAAGATTTACTTCCGGTTCTTTTTGACACTTATAAAACTGAAAAAACGAAATTTGTTCGCGTGGATTATCTGAAAGCCATGTCGGAAATGGATTATGAGAGACTGGTTCCGCGGCTGGAAAAGGAGCTGGAGGTTCTTCGCGGGACTGAATTCAGTCAGGAAGAATGGAAGCATGTGTCTGAAGAGATCCGCATGCTTCAGAACATGATTATGAAATACCGCAGCAAGGGTCACCATAGATTTACCGGATATCACGTTGTGACAGACATGGTTCTTGTTACGAACCGCTGTCAGCGGGAGGCAACGGCCCGCCAGATCAGAAATGGCAGGCTGACAATGCTGGCCGGGGGGATAAAAGTAAGAGAAGCGCAGGTGGGAGATCTGCTGCCGATCAGAACGTACAGTGAACTGCTGTTTCCGTTGGAAACTCCTGTACTTCCTGTTCATTCACCGGAAGAGACCGGACAGGCTGCAGCGGAAGGAATTATGAAAAAGGCGCTGGAGCTGCATCAGGGCGGAGCTCCGTTTTTGTTTCGTATTGAACTGAAAAGTCGTATTGCACCGGAACGAAAAGGAGCGTATATCCGTAAAATTTCTGATGCGATTGAAAAAGCATCAGGGGGAGATCTGATCAATTCCGTCTCGGATTATGAACTGGAGCTTCGATTGATGGAACGGAAGGACGGAACGTTTGCGCCAATGCTGAAATTGTTTTCCCTTCCGGATCGACGTTTTGCTTATCGGAAAGAGACAGTAGCTTCCTCAATTCATCCCTGCAATGCAGCATTGACTGTTGAGCTGGCAAAGCCGTATCTGAAAGAAGGCGCGCAGATTCTGGATCCGTTCTGCGGAGTGGGAACGATGCTGATCGAAAGAAGCAGGGCTCTGACGACAGGTCCGATGTACGGGATTGACATTTATGGTGATGCCATAGAAAAGGCACGGGATAATACTGAGCGTGCAGGCTGCAGAGTCTATTATATTAATAAAGATTTTTTTGAATTTGAACATGAATACTTATTTGATGAAATAATAACGGATATGCCGCAGGTAACCGCATCCAGAGCGAAGAAGGAAATCCGTCAGCTCTATCTTGATTTCTTTGCGAGAGCCGGGAAGCATCTGAAAAAGGACGGAGTGATGGTGCTGTACGCAACAGAGCCGCAGTTTGTGCAGGATTCTCTTTCTCTTTACGGGGATTACCGGCTGGAAAATAAATACACGATCAATGAAAAAAACGGGACGTGTGTTTTCGCAATCAGGTGGTGTGGCAGTCCCGGGAGGGATCAATGAAAAAGTTTATAGGAGATAAGAAGTTTTATAAAATGGTACTGGCAATAGCAGTACCGATTATGATTCAGAATGGAATAACGAATTTTGTTGCGATGCTGGATAACATTATGATCGGTCGTGTGGGAACGGAACAGATGTCCGGCGTAGCGGTTGCCAATCAGCTGTTATTTGTATTCAACATTACAATTTTCGGAATGGTTTCCGGTGCGGGTATTTTCGGCGCACAGTTTTTCGGGAGTAAAAATATGGAAGGCGTGAGGCATACCTTTCGATTCAAGGTGATCTCACTGTCGCTGCTGACGATCTTTGGCATTGGATTGATGCTGGTGAAAGGCGAGAGCCTCATTTCTCTGTATCTTCATGACAGTACCGGTGGTGGTCAGGCAGAAGAAACGCTTATGTATGGTATGCGTTATCTCCGAATCATGCTGGCCGGAATGTTTCCCTATGCCTTTGCTCAGATTTATTCCAGTACACTGAGAGAGATGGGAGAGACTGTAGCACCTATGCGTGCAGGTGTTGCGGCGGTGGTGACCAATACGGTGCTGAATTATATTCTGATTTTCGGAAAATTCGGTGCTCCCCGTCTTGGTGTGGACGGTGCTGCGATTGCCACAGTGATATCACGGTTTGTGGAGTGCGGTATGATTATCATCTGGACACACAGAAGATCGGAAGAGTTTCCGTTTATCAGAGGGGCGTACAGAAGTCTGCGTGTTCCGTCGGGGCTTGTTAAGAAGATTCTGCTGAAGGGATCGCCGCTGATGGTAAACGAGTTTCTGTGGTCATTGGGAATGGCAACACTGACACAGTGTTACTCAACGTATGGGCTGGCAGTTATAGCGGGACTGAATATTTCTTCCACTATTTCCAATGTCTGTAATGTAATCTGGCTGGCCATGGGAAACGCACTTTCTATTATTATCGGTCAGCTGCTGGGTGCCGGAAAAATGGAAGAGGCCAGGGATACGGACAGAAAGCTGATCTTTTTTTCAGTGTCCAGCTGTTTTGTCATCGGTGCTGTGATGATTTCACTCTCAGGTGTATTCCCGAAGATCTATAATACGAGTGACGAAGTGCGTTCACTGGCTGCAAAATTCATTATAGTCTGCGCATGCCTGATGCCGGTTCAGGCCTTCCTTCATGCTGCTTACTTTACATTGCGCTCTGGCGGGAAAACGGGAATTACATTTTTCTTTGATGCCGGCTTTATGTGGCTTTGTTCCATTCCGGTTGCATACGTACTCAGCAGATTTTCCGGTTTTCCGATCATGGTGACATACATTCTCTGCCAGAGTCTGGATTTCATAAAATGCCTGATAGGATATGTTCTCGTAAAAAAAGGTGTTTGGCTTCACAACATAGTAGAATAAAAGATTACAAATTTGTGATGTATACAATAAAGTATATGAAATATTTGTAATAAAATGTGATTTAAAAAGAAAAAGTCTGTCTCATTGGGAGATGGGCTTTTTTCAATATTTAGGGATATATAAGAAAAAATAATAACATATTTTGTAAAAAAATAAGAAAAAGGGCTGGCATTTTAAAAAAATATATGTTACAATTCTATTACAAATTATTAATAAAGAAACGCTAAATATTAAAAGCTGGTTTCAGTCAGACGGATGGTATAGAAATGAACTTATTTTTAAAGCCCAGAAAGAAAACAAATGAAATATCACACATGGTGGAAATAGATGAATCCCTGCTGGATTCAGTCAGGACCTTTACGGAGAATCTGGTGTTGCCGGACCGGGATGGAAGAATCCGGATACGGATGGCAGCAAAGGGAAATCACGGAAACAGAAGGAGAAGCGGAGAACGATCAGTATACTATCTGCTTGTGTTTGCAGACGGCGGAGAACGGAATTATCTCAATGCAGGTTATGCAGTGGGACAGATGGCAATGTTTTTGCGGTTCAGAGGAATTGAAGCGTCTGTTCTTCATTCACTTCCTGAATGGATGGAGAAAGAATCTTATGAAGGGATGAAATGTGTGGCTGCAGTCGCATTTGGCATGGCGGTCAGAAAACAGCATCGATCCGGTACTTCTCATGAGGACAAATCCTGTGTCTGCAGCAACAGGAAAGAGAACTGGTATGATCAGGTTCTCTCTTATTCAAAAAAATGCTATCCGGCAGGAGTCAGGGCTGTAAAGGCAGTACAGTCAGATAACGAAGTCCATTTTCTGGTAAAAACATCATCCTCAAAAAAGGCGGCAGTATATGAATTTGAAGCAGGCGTAGCTATTGCAAGCTTTATGGAGGCAGCGGAGGAGCTATGGATCGATCTTGAACTGGTGCGCATACCGCAGTACAGTCAGAGTGCTATGCGGGGGGCGCAGTATCTGGTCAGCGCACGTACGGAACAGAGCAGGAGATCTTCTGTCTTGGCACCGGCACGGACAATGATTACAGCGTGAGAGTGCGCCAATCGTGGTCAGCTCTGCTGACATTTTCTCTGCACATGAGTGTGTAGCCGCGCGGAGGGTTTTTGTCGTATGGGAAACGAAGTTTCCTGTACGAATTGCCGCCACCCGTAAAACGGGTGGCTCGACTCTCTGGGTATAACCCCCTTGATACCGGACGCGTCTCAAGGCGCCCCAGACTTTCTCTCCGTTCAAGTCACTATTGCACTTGACGCGTTGCGTATGCCCCTGAAGAGGCGTTCGTACTACTTCGACTTAACCCTTAAAAGGGTCTTCATATTCCTTTACACTTAATTTATCCTGCATGATATCGTATTTTTCCTGATCCTGAATATATTTTTTGATTGTCGCTTCATTTAAACCAACGGTACTCACATAATACCCTTCTGACCAGAAATGTCTGTTTCCAAACTTATACTTTAAATTTGCATGTCTATCAAATATCATAAGCGCTGATTTACCCTTTAAATATCCCATAAAGCTCGAGACACTCATCTTAGGCGGAATACTTACCAACATATGGATATGATCAGGCATTAAATGCCCTTCGATAATCTCCACTCCCTTGTAAGAACATAACTGTTTCAAAATATCTCTAATATCAGTTTTTAATTGATTGTAGATTATTTTTCGTCTATACTTGGGAGTGAATACGATATGGTATTTACACATCCATTTTGTGTGAGCTAAATCGTTATTCTTTTTTGCCATAAAATCACCTTTCCGTTACAATAGTGCCTGAACAACTCTATTGTAACGGAAAGGTGATTTTTTTGTATAACGATTTGACTCCACCCGCAAAGCAGGTGGGTTTTGGTTTCGGGCATTTCCATTTTTCGGAACACGAAAAACTCCAATGCCCTCAACAGGCTAAAGCCCATACCAAAAAACGCTGCCGGTCTGGAATCCCAAACCGGTCAGCGTTTTTATTCTGTGCTTTTTCCTGCCTAGTTCTGCATAGAAAGCACGTTTTTATTTTTTACCAGG
>JAXEBU010000111.1:0-4473 GCA_034093895.1 Candidatus Choladocola sp.
GAGACCGGAAACAGCGCCTCTCCCAGCCGCAGCAGATGATGGCTCAGGAGCGCCACATTGTATCCGAAGCGTATGCGGGAGATATTATCGGTGTATTTGACCCGGGTATTTTCTCCATTGGAGATACGATCTGTATGCCGGGCAAAAAGTTTGCGTATGAGGGAATTCCAACCTTTGCACCGGAACACTTTGCCAGAGTCCGCCAGCTTGATACCATGAAGCGGAAACAGTTCGTAAAGGGAATCAATCAGATCGCTCAGGAAGGCGCAATCCAGATTTTTCAGGAATTTAATACGGGTATGGAAGAGATCATTGTGGGTGTCGTCGGCGTGCTGCAGTTTGATGTGCTGAAATACCGTCTGGAGAATGAGTACAATGTGGATATCCGTCTTGAACCCCTGCCTTATGAACATATCCGCTGGATTGAAAATGAGGACATTGATATGAACCGGATTGTCGGTACGTCAGACATGAAGAAGATCAGGGATCTCAAGGGCAGACCGCTGCTGCTGTTTGTTAACAGCTGGTCTGTGGGTATGGTACTTGACAGAAATGAAGGACTGCGGCTTTCAGAATTCGGAAGATAGTCTGCGGGCGTCCAAAATCTGTCTTGCAAATAAGCCGTTTTTGTTATAAAATTTACTGTATAAATATCTAGAGCAAATGATCGAAAGAACCGTGTTCGAATTTTATAAACGGAGGTATTCTATGGAAAATACAGAACTTCATACGCATAAACTGGAAAACGAAGAAAAGTTCGGAGAGGTACGCATCGCAGATGAAGTAGTTGCCATTATTGCAGGACTTGCGGCATCTGAGGTGGAAGGCGTGGCATCCATGGCGGGCAATGTGACGAGGGACCTGATTGGGAAGCTTGGTATGAAGAGTCTTTCAAAAGGCGTAAAGATTACCATGGATGAAAATACAGTTCATGTTGCGCTGGCGATCAATATTGAGTACGGATACAACGTTCCGACAACGTGTTCCAGGATTCAGGAAAAAGTCAAAACAGCAATTGAGACAATGACGGGACTGGATGTTGCGGAAGTGAATATCAAGATTGTGAACGTTACAATGGACAAAAACTGAGAAGAGAAAAGGGACGGCTGAAGTCCCTTTTTTTTACAGACATACATGACAGGACAGCAGAAGGAAATGTCCTGCCGGTAAACGTGTATACAGCGTGACCTTGGAGGAGAAAATGAAAAGAAGCGAAATCAGGGAGAATATTTTCAGACTGGTTTTCTGTGCGGAGTTTCACGCCAGTGAGGAGATTCCGGAGCAGGTGAAAACGTATCTGGAAGAGATTCCGGATCTGAAACAGGATGATCAGGAGTATATTCAGAATAAATTCGAGGAAATCAAAAAAAGAGTTCCGGAAATAGACAGCAGAATCAATGAGGTGGCAAAAGGATGGAAGACAGACCGCATGGGAAAATCGGAGCTGGCAATTATCCGTCTTGCCGTATATGAGATGCTTTACGATGAAACCGTTCCGGTGAAGGTGGCAATTAATGAAGCCGTTGATCTTGCCAGAAAATACGGCGGAGATGAGTCTCCGGCCTTTGTGAACGGTATTCTTGCAAAGCTGGTATCGTAAAAAATGCCGAAGGTTTATTCAGTCAGTCAGATTAATACTTACATCAGAAATATGTTTACGCAGGATTTTGTGCTGAACCGGATCAGTATTCGCGGAGAAGTGTCCAACTGCAAGTATCATACGTCAGGACATATTTACTTTTCTCTGAAAGATGCGACGGGTACCATTGCCTGCATAATGTTTGCCGGTGCCAGAAAGGGACTGGCTTTTCGGCTGTCTGACGGCCAGCAGGTCGTTGTGGACGGCAGTGTGAATGTGTATGAGCGGGACGGAAAGTATCAGCTCTATGCGAACCGGATTCGCCCTGACGGCGCGGGAATTCTGTATGAGAAGTATCTTGCTCTGAAGCAGGAGCTTGAGGAGATGGGCATGTTTGCTCCGGAATACAAACAGTCGATCCCTCCCTTTGTAAGAAAACTGGGAGTTGTGACGGCACCGACCGGTGCGGCCATCCGGGATATTATCAATATTTCGACGAGAAGAAATCCCGGTATTCAGATTATTCTGTATCCGGCGAAGGTACAGGGAGACGGTGCAGCTGAAAGCGTGGCGGCCGGACTGGCTGCTCTTGACAGGATGGATCTTGATGTGATCATTGTCGGTCGAGGCGGCGGATCCATTGAGGATCTCTGGGCATTCAATGAAGAGACAGTGGCCAGAGCAATTTTTAACTGCAGTACGCCGGTAATCTCCGCAGTCGGTCATGAGACGGATACGACGATTGCTGATTTCGTTGCAGACCTGCGGGCCCCGACCCCTTCCGCGGCAGCTGAGCTGGCGGTTGCTGATATGAATGTGCTGGAGAATCAGCTGGTATCTGCGGGGGAACGGCTGAGAAAGAGCATGATGCAGAAGATCCACCTGGAAAGGAGCCGTCTTGAACACTACCGGCTGCGGCTATCCTATGCAGATCCGATGCAGCGTGTACGGGAACAGCGGCAGAGACTGGCAGATCTGGAGGAGGGATTCTCCCGGGAGATGACGGAGATCATAAAAGAAAGCAGATACAGGCTTTCCGTCAGAATTGAGAAAATGAAGGGACTTTCGCCGCTGGAAAAGCTCTCGCAGGGATACTCCTGTGCAGTGGATGATTCCGGGAAAAAAGTGTATTCTGTGGAGCAGGTATCACCGGGAGACAGAATGGAGCTGTACGTTTCTGACGGAAAGATCGGCGTACACGTGACAGGAACGGAGCAATGGAAATAATCTCAGATAATATGACGCGGACAGGCTTACAGGAACTGAAGGGTTCCGGAAGAAAGGAGCAGATATGCCGGATACGGAAAAAGAAGGTAAAAAGGAACTGACTCTGGAAGAGTCTTTTTCACGTCTGGATGAAATGCTGGAACAACTGGAAAACAGAGAACTGCCTCTGGAGGATTCTTTCCGGATTTATCAGGAGGGGATGAATCTGCTCCGGTATTGCAGCGAAAAAATAGATACCGTTGAAAAGAAAATTCTTGTTTTAAATGAGGATGGTGAACTTGATGAATTTTGATGACGAGATGAAAAAACGGGTGACAGAAATTAAAAGTATTATCCAGGGCTTTCTTCCGGAGGAAGAAGGGTATCAGAGAACGCTGCTGGAAGCAGTCAATTACAGCATGCTGGTAGGAGGAAAGAAGCTGCGCCCGCTGCTGATGCAGCAGACGTATGTGATGTTCGGCGGCACGTCTCCGGTAATCAGGCCTTTTATGGCAGCGATCGAAATGATACATACCCACTCGCTGATCCATGATGACCTTCCGGCGATGGACAATGATGAGTACCGAAGAGGCAGGAAAACGACACACGTTGTTTACGGAGAAGCCATGGCGATTCTGGCAGGCGATGGGCTGCTCAATTATGCGTATGAGACAGCAGCAAAGGCTTTTGATCTGGAACCGGGAAACCCGAAGGTAGGGCGGGCCTTTCAGGTGCTGGCTGCAAAAACAGGACTGGACGGGATGATCGGCGGCCAGTCAGTCGATGTAGAGTATGTGGATAAACCCCTTACCGAAGAACAGCTGTATTTTATTTACAAACTGAAAACGGGTGCTCTGATTGAAGCGTCCATGATGATCGGAGCAATTCTGGCAGGAGCATCAGATGAGGACGTGGAAAAAATTCAGCAGATTGCCAGAAATGTAGGGCTTGCATTCCAGATCCAGGATGATATTCTGGATGTGACAGGTGATAAAGAAGTACTGGGAAAACCGGTAAAAAGCGACGAAAAGAATAATAAAACAACGTACGTTACGGTGAAAGGGCTCGATAAAGCCCAGGAGGATGTAGCCAGATATTCCCGGGAGGCAATCCGGATACTGGACGAACTTCCTTATGAAAATGAATTCCTCCGGGAACTGATTCTCAATCTGATTCACCGCAATGCGTGATGAAGGGTGGAGTTTATTCTGTTAGAGAAAATTAACGCAGTAAACGATATTAAGAATATAGATAAAGAGGACCTGCCTTTGCTGGCCCGGGAAATACGTGAATTTCTGATCGAAAAGATCAGCCGGACGGGTGGTCATCTGGCCTCCAACCTGGGCGTGGTGGAACTGACCATGGCGCTTCATCTGTCTTTTCAACTTCCTGAGGATAAGATTATCTGGGATGTGGGCCATCAGTCCTATACCCACAAGATTCTGACGGGGCGGAAAGACGGATTTGATCAGCTGAGAAAATTCGGCGGCATGAGCGGCTTCCCGAAACGGGCAGAGAGTGACTGTGACGCTTTTGATACAGGCCACAGCTCCACTTCGATTTCTGCAGGGCTGGGGTACGTATGTGCACGTGATGTTCAGGGTGAACAGTATTCTGTTGTCTCAGTGATCGGGGACGGCGCTCTGACCGGCGGTATGGCGTACGAGGCACTGAATAATGCGGCCCAG
>JAXEBU010000112.1:0-21774 GCA_034093895.1 Candidatus Choladocola sp.
CTGATGGTAACAGCTTCCGTGATGTCCCTCGTTATACTCGGCTGTCTCAAAGCACTCCTGATTTATCTGCTGATGTAATGGTGAGCGCAGGCTGTTTTGTGTTCAGTATGCAGAAAATACAACAGGATGAAAGAAAGGGTATCCAGGATGTTGCACAAACACGGCGGAGACATTTATTCTTACAGGGAAATCAAAGATTTTTCGGCAAATATAAATTTCCGGGGAATGCCGGAATCGGTGCGCAGCCGGGCTGTGGCAGCCGTTGATGCATCGGTTCACTATCCTGACCCGGAGTATCGGATGCTGCGGCATGCCCTGGCAGAGCGGGAACGGAAGCAGTACAGGAAAAAAGCTGCAGAGCAGCTTTCGTTTACTGCAGTCGATCCGCAGGGCGGAAGGGTGATACTGGAAGAAGAAATCATCTGCGGCAACGGTGCGGCTGAGGTAATGTTTACGCTGGCATCCGCACTGAGGCCCAGGAAAGCGCTGCTGGCGGTTCCCTCTTTTTTTGAGTATGAACAGGCTCTTGTCTGTGCCGGCTGTGCAGTTCACCATTATTACCTGAAAAAAGAGCAGAATTTTCGGCTGGACGGGGATTTCCTGTCGTCCGTTTCTGCGGATACAGATATTATAATCCTGGGAAATCCCAATAACCCCACAGGCAGGTTTATTGACCGGGAAGTCCTGTGTGAGCTTCTGGAATTCTGCAGGCAGAGGAATATTTTCCTCGTACTGGATGAAAGCTTTTTCGATTTTCTGAAGGAATCTGACCGGAAGCGGACGATGGAAGGTGTAGAACGGATTCACGATTATTCCGGTCTGTTCATTATCCGGTCTTTTACAAAAATGTATGCAATGCCGGGGCTTCGGTTCGGCTACGGAATCTGCAGCGACAGAAAACTGCTGGAACAGATGCGTTCTCTGATGCAGCCATGGAATGTTTCCGTTCCGGCAGAGGCTGCTGCGGTGGCTGCGGCAGAAGAACTGGAATTTGCCGGGGAGACGGCAGAGAAAACAGCCGAGAACCGGGAACAGATGAAACTCTGGATGGAAGAAGCGGGATACCGTGTTTATCCGTCCAGTACAAATTTCCTTCTGTTTCAGGCAGATAAGCAGTTAAAAGAATTGTGTCAGAAAAGAGGTTTTCTGATCCGGGACTGCAGCAATTTTCCGGGACTTGAAATGACAGAAGACGGACGCAGCTGGTTTCGGATCTGCGTACGCAGCAGAGAGGAAAACGAAGCACTGATGAACGTTCTGCGGGAGATAAAACAGATATAAAAACGGATAAAGAGGTTGAAGTATGGCAAAAGCGATTATGATACAGGGAACCATGTCTAACGTGGGAAAAAGTGTGGTGGCGGCAGGACTGTGCCGGATTTTCCGTCAGGACGGATACCGGGTGGCCCCATTTAAGTCACAGAATATGGCGCTGAATTCATTTATCACGAGAGAGGGCCTGGAAATGGGGCGTGCCCAGGTAATGCAGGCGGAAGCGGCAGGTGTGGAGCCTTCCGTTGCCATGAATCCGATTCTGCTGAAGCCTACAAATGATATCGGATCCCAGGTCATTGTGAACGGTGAAGTACTGGGTACCATGAGCGCCCGTGATTACTTTGCCATGAAGAAATCGCTGGTGCCTGAGATTATGAAAGCTTATGAAAAACTGGATGAGGAGTATGACATTATTGTCATTGAAGGGGCCGGAAGTCCTGCCGAAATCAATCTGAAGCAGGATGATATCGTCAATATGGGCATGGCAAAGATGGCAAAAGCACCGGTGCTTCTGGTGGGAGATATCGACCGCGGCGGCGTGTTTGCACAGCTTTACGGTACTGTGGCCCTTCTTGAAGAGGAGGAAAAGAGACTGATCAAAGGTCTCATTATCAATAAATTCCGCGGGGACAAGTCGATTCTTGACCCCGGTGTGGAGATGCTTGAACATATGACCGGTCTTCCGGTTATCGGAGTGACACCGTATCTCCATGTGAGTCTGGAGGATGAGGACAGCTTAAGTGAGCGGCTGGAAGAAACGCAAACGGTCGGCCTGATTGATATCGCAGTGATCCGACTTCCGCGCATCTCCAATTTTACAGATTTCAATGTATTTGAAGGGATTGAGGGGGTATCTCTCCGATACGTTTCTGCACCACATCAGCTGGGCGATCCGGATCTGATCATTCTGCCTGGAACGAAGAATACCATGGGCGATCTGCTCTGGATGCGTCAGAACGGGCTGGAAGCAGCGGTGTTGAAAGCACATAAAGCAGGCAGCGTGGTTTTCGGTGTCTGCGGCGGTTATCAGATGCTTGGAAATTCGATTTCCGATCCGGACGGTGTGGAAGAGGGAGGTAAAATCCGCGGTATGGGGCTTCTGGATGCAGATACCGTATTTGAACCTGAAAAATCGAGAACGAGAGTGGAGGGAACGGTGCAGGATCCTGAAGGAGTTTTTTCGGAGCTGTCCGGTGTTTCCGTTACGGGATATGAAATCCATATGGGACGCACAGTAGTTCACAGCGACACAAAACCATTCACAGAAATCACCGATACCATAACCGGTACGAAAAAGCTGGAGGGTGCCTGTGCTGACAACGTGTACGGTTCTTATATCCACGGGATTTTCGACAGTGAGAAAATCGCATCGGGCGTTGTCCGTGCCATCGCACGGGCAAAGGGTATTTCTGATGAGATGGGAATGGCGGTCGATTTCGCTGCTTTTAAGGAGACACAGTACGATCTGCTGGCGGACGGGCTGCGGGCTCATCTTGACATGGAATCGATTTACCGGATTCTGGAGGAAGGAGTCTGAAGGTGGATCATGACACGAAATCCGACGGATTGAGGTTCTGAAGAAACAGATATATGAGCGGTTTGCGGCAGAAAGGAAGATGAAATATGAGAGACGGGGAAAGAACCAGCCTGAACGAAATAGAACGTTTTGCACCTATGGAGATAGAGCGCAGAAGCTTTGAAATTATTACACAGGAATCAGAAGGCAGAATTCCGGAAGATGACCGGGCCATGATCATCAAACGGGTAATTCACACTTCTGCAGATTTTGATTACATCGATAATCTCTGTTTTTCTGAAAACGCAGTGTCGAAAGCCAAGGATGCGCTGAGAAAAGGCGCATGGATCGTGACGGATACAACCATGGCACTCTCCGGCATTAATAAAAAGAGCCTTAAGAAAGCAGGCGGAGAAGCGTGCTGCTTTATCGGTGACGAAGATGTGGCAGAGGAAGCCGGGAGACTGGGAGTGACCAGGGCGTCCGTCTGTGTAGATAAGGCAGCCAGACTGGGAAGGCCGCTTATTTATGCGGTTGGTAATGCTCCTACTGCGTTGATTCGACTGTATGAGCTGATCGAACAGGGGATTTTCCAGCCGGAGCTGATTATCGGTGTGCCGGTGGGATTCGTCAATGTGGTCCAGTCAAAAGAACTGATCATGCAGACCGATGTGCCTTACATTGTGGCCCGGGGACGAAAAGGAGGCAGCAATGTGGCAGCGGCAATCTGCAATGCACTGCTGTATCAGCTGGACGGAAGCAGAGGATAGATAAAATAATGGAATCGGAAGAGGAAAGTGAGGAAGACGGATGCAGATTTATCTGATACGTCACGGAGCAACCAGGGGAAATATGGAACACCGCTACGTCGGATCAACGGACGAACCGCTGACCGAAGAGGCGGTACAGGAATTACAGGATGATAAAGGAAAGTATCCACAGCCAGCCCTCGTATTTGTCAGTCCGCTGAAGCGGTGCACCCGGACAGCAGAACTGCTTTTTCCGGACAGAGAAAAAGAGGTGCTGCAAAATCTCAGGGAATGTGAATTCGGAGCGTTTGAGTATAAGAATTACGAAGAGCTTCGGGAAGATAAGAGATATCAGGCATGGATAGACAGCGACGGCAAACTTCCTTTTCCGGGAGGAGAGAGCAGGGAAGCGTTTTCTCACCGATGCTGTGACAGCTTTCTGGAAGGGTGCTGCCGGATGATGGAAGGCGGTTATGATTCCGCAGCATTTGTTGTGCATGGCGGTACCATTATGGCAATTCTGGACCGGTTTTCCAGTCCTCACCGGGATTACTTTGACTGGCAGGTAAAAAACGGCAGAGGATTTTCCTGCACACTGGAAATCAGTGAGAGCGGGTTTCAGTTGACTGAAATCAGCGAACTTCCGTTTTTTACCGGGATAGAAGACCAGTTCGTAATGAAGCAGGATAAAAAACTTCGCTGCGGCTACACCACCGGAAGCTGTGCTGCAGCAGCGGCGAAAGGGGCGGCAGAAATGCTCCTCGGAGGACGGATCTGCAGGAGTGTGGATCTGATGACACCAAAGGGAATTCTCCTCCATCTGCCTTTGGAGGAGCAGAAAATTCAACGGGAGCATCCGGAGGGAAAAGCCGTTTTTGCAAGCTGTGCCGTGCGGAAATTTGCCGGGGATGATCCCGATGCCACCGATGGAATTCTGATCTGTGCGTCGGCCAGTCCTGTGCAGGAAGAGACAGAATCGCAGGAAGACAGGATAATCATAGACGGAGGAATCGGTGTGGGCCGTGTCACAAAGCCGGGACTGGAACAGCCGGTGGGGGCTGCAGCCATCAACCGTGTTCCCAGGGAAATGATTGCCCGGGAGGTTGAGTCGGTCTGTGAGACGTACGAATATCCGGGGAAAATCAGGATTACAGTTTCTGTGCCGGAAGGAATTGAGATCGGAAAAAAGACGTTCAATCCACATATCGGCATCGAAGGAGGAATTTCCATACTTGGAACGAGCGGTATCGTCGTTCCCATGAGTGAGGAGGCACTGATTGCCAGTATCCGGGTGGAAATGAAACAGAAAATCGCTGCGGGTGAACAGTATCTGCTGATTACGCCCGGTAATTACGGAGCTGATTTTATACGCAGGAAAGAGCTTTCTCCTGCTCTGGATGCAGATCATTCCATGAAATGCAGCAATTACGTGGGTGAAACGGTCGATATGGCAGCAGAGCTTGGCGCAAAAGGCATTCTGTTCGTGGCCCATATAGGAAAATTCATTAAGGTTTCCGGCGGCATTATGAATACGCACTCTGCATCTGCTGATTGCAGAGCGGAGCTCATTGCGTCCCAGACCATGCGGGCGGGGAAAAAACAGTATGAAATTCCGCCTGCAGTGGTCAATGATACTGTGTGCAGGCTGCTGGATACGAATACCACAGAAGAAGCAGTCGGCATTCTGAAGGAGACGGGACTTCTGGAATCTGCAATAAGAGAGATTACAGAAAGGATTCAGTATTATCTGCAGAAGCGGTGCAAAAATAAGATACAGACGGAAGTGATTCTGTTTTCCAATCAGTACGGTTATCTCGGCGAGACACAGGATGCTGATGAAATGATGAGAAAAATAATTGTACAGAATAACCATTATATGGAATAAAGAACGGA
Organism: Candidatus Choladocola sp.; assembly: GCA_034093895.1. Classification (GTDB taxonomy): domain Bacteria; phylum Bacillota; class Clostridia; order Lachnospirales; family Lachnospiraceae; genus Choladousia. Next base: position 5,434 of record JAXEBU010000112.1, read on the forward strand.
AAGTAAGACGATTCAGAAAGAAGGATGGAGAAAAAGGATGAACGGTATTTTATACGGAGTAGGAGTAGGACCGGGAGACCCGGAATATATGACACTGAAAGCAGTGCGTCTCATCAGAGAAAATGAAGTGATTGCAGTACCCGGGTCTGTGGCCGAGGAGACGGTAGCGTACCAGATCGCAGTACAGGCTGTACCGGAGCTTTCCGGGAAAACGCTGGTTCCCGTGGTAATGCCCATGACTCATGACAGAGAAGAAATGAACAGGAACCATGACCTGGCAGCTGATACTGTGGAATCATATCTGAAGCAGGGGCAGAATGTGGTATTTCTTACCCTTGGTGATCCGACGATTTATTCTACGTATCTGTACGTTCAGAAGCGTGTGCAGGCCCACGGATATCAGACGGAGCTGGTCAGCGGCATTACATCTTTCTGTGCAGCTGCTGCGCGTGCCAATGTTTCCCTCGTGGAGTGGAGTGAGCAGCTTCACGTTCTGCCGGCGGTGCATCGCCTTGAGAGTGAGCTTGATCTTCCGGGAAACTACGTGCTGATGAAATCCGGAAGAAAAATGAATCAGGTCAAAGAGATGCTCAGAAAAAGCGGCCGTGACGTCGTTATGGTGGAAAACTGCGGAATGGAAACAGAGCAGATCTATCACGGCGTGGATGAAATTCCGGACGATGCCGGATATTATTCACTGATTATTGCGAAGGAGGCAGAAAAATGATTCATTTTGTGGGAGCTGGAAGCGGTGCAGCCGATCTGATTACAGTTCGCGGCAGTCGGCTGCTGGGAGAGGCTGATGTGATTATTTATGCAGGCTCTCTCGTGAATCCGGAGCTTCTGAATTATAAAAAAGAAAGCTGTATCGTGTATGACAGTGCCAGGATGACACTGGAAGAAGTCATTGCTGTGATGAAGGATGCAGAAGAAAAAGGATGGGCAACGGTCCGTCTGCATACAGGTGATCCCTGTGTGTATGGAGCGATCCGGGAGCAGATGGATCTGCTGGACGAAGCAGGTATTTCTTATGATTACTGTCCCGGAGTCAGTGCCTTCTGTGGGGCGGCTTCCGCTCTGAATCTGGAGTATACGCTGCCCGGTATCTCTCAGACCGTGATTATCACGCGGATGGCCGGCAGAACGCCGGTTCCTGAGAAGGAAGAGATTTCGAAGCTGGCGGCCCACGGAGCCACTATGGTGATTTTCCTGAGCACCGGTATGCTGGAACAGCTGAGTGAACGCCTGATGACAGGCGGTTATACGGCGAATACACCGGCGGCAATTGTTTATAAGGCCACGTGGCCGGAAGAGCGCAGCTACATCTGCACTGTAGGTACCCTTGCACAGTGCGCAAAGGAGAATAATGTCACAAAAACAGCGCTTATTATTGTGGGAGATACGGTTGCTCAGGCCGGTTACAACCGCTCGGAACTGTATCACCCTGCATTTACGACGGAGTTCCGTCAGGCAACGCAGACGAGAGAGTGATCGGATTCTTTTTAAAAATGGGGGAAGGTGTATGGGACAGATAGGAATCGCTGCATTTACGGACAGAGGAAAAGCACTGGCAGGGCACCTGCGGGAGATTCTCTCTTCACAGTATGAGATCTGTATGTACGATACAGGGCTGCGGGCATGGTGTGAATCGATGTTTTCCTGCCACAGTGAAGCGATTGTTTTTGTGGGTGCCTGTGGGATTGCAGTTCGTTCCATCGCTCCGTTCCTGAAAAGTAAAACGTCTGACCCTGCTGTGCTTGTGATCGATGAATCCGGGCAGTACGTGATTTCGCTGATTTCCGGTCATATCGGAGGAGCTAACCGGCTGGCACTTTTCGTTGCGGATCAGATCGGAGCCACTCCGGTGATCACGACGGCTACGGATGTGAACGGAAAATTTGCTGTGGATGTGTTTGCAGAAGACAATCACCTGGGCATCGCCAGCATGAAGGCTGCGAAAGAGATATCAGCTGCCATTTTGCGCGGAGAAACTGTTCTTTTACATTGTGACGGAAAAATCACCGGAAGAATTCCGGCGGAGCTTACGCTTTCTGCAAAGGCAGGTCAGAACAGAAAGGATCATGAGGTTCGGTCTGCAGATGAGGAACGGACTGGTGAGGGGCATATGATCTGGATTTCGGAGAAAGCACCGGATCCGGAGGAGACGGAATTCACAGTGCTTCATCTGTATCCGAAAAAATATGTGCTTGGAATCGGGTGCAGGAAGGACAGACCGGAATCCGTGATTGAAGCGGAAGTGAGCAAAGTACTGCAGAATCTCAGCATCAGCATGAATGAAATTGCAGGCGCAGCGTCCATCGATTTAAAGAAAGAGGAAAAAGGACTTCTGTCGTTCTGTCGGAAGAATCATCTGCCGTTTCGGACGTATTCTGCAGAGATACTTCAGAAAACTGAGGGTGATTTTTCCGCTTCATCTTTCGTGCGGGAGACAACAGGAGTTGACAATGTGTGTGAACGGGCCGCTCTGTGTATGGCAGGAGAGGGCGGAAGACTGATTCAGAGAAAACATGCAGATAATGGAGTAACCGTCGCTGTGGCGGTACGGGATTGGAGTGTGCATTTTGGAGAATAAAGTATACGTAGTAGGAATGGGACCGGGCAACGAAGGACAGATGAGCCGTGAGGCAGACGTGCTGCTGAAGACGTGCGATACAATTATAGGATATACCGTTTATGTCAATCTTCTCCGGGATGTGTATCCGGAAAAAGAGTTTCTGACCACGCCGATGACGCAGGAAGCGAGACGGTGTGAAATGGCGTTTGAGGAAGCAGGAAAAGGGAAGAAAGTAGTTATGGTCTGCAGCGGAGATGCAGGCGTTTACGGAATGAGCGGGCTTATGCTGGAGATCGGTGCTGCTTATCCCGATATTGAAGTACAGGTTGTTCCCGGCATTACGGCAGCACTAAGCGGCGGTGCCGTTCTCGGCGCACCGCTGACTCATGATTTTGCAGTGATCAGCCTCAGTGACCGCCTGACTCCCTGGGACAAAATTGAAAAGCGGCTGCAGCTGGCGGCGGAAGCGGATTTCTGTATCTGCCTGTATAATCCGTCCAGCAAAGGCAGACCGGATTACCTGAAACGTGCCTGCGATATCATGCTGCAGGTACTTCCGCCGGATCGGATCTGCGGTACCGTGGAGAACATCGGCCGGGAGGGAGAAACTTCAAAGCTTTATACGCTGCAGGAGCTGCGTGATACACAGGTGAATATGTTTACTACGGTGTTCATCGGAAATTCCATGACAAAGGAAATCAATGGGCGGATGGTGACACCGCGGGGATATCGGATATGAAAAAAGATGATTTGAATGAAAAAAGGACATCTGTTCTTGTCTTTGGTGGAACCATTGAGGGCAGACAGGTTTCCGATTACCTGACAGAGGAGAAGATTCACCATACAGTATGTGTGGCAACAGAATACGGAGAAGAAGTTCTGAAAAAACAGGAATATCTGACCGTGCACCAGGGGCGTATGAATACAGAACAGATGTGCAGCTTTTTAAAAAAAGGTGCATTTTCTGCTGTTGTGGATGCGACCCATCCCTATGCGGTGGAGGTTTCAGAAAATGTCAGGAGAGCGTGTGAAACGGAGAATGTTCCTTATCTGCGCTACCTGCGTCCGTCCGTGGGAGTCGGAGCGGATGATGATGTAAAGGACAGTGACCCTTTACAGATGGTCCGCGTGAATTCCACACTGGAAGCTGCCCGTTATCTTGAAAGCCAAAAGGGAAATATTTTTCTGACTACGGGAAGCAAGGAACTTCGCATTTTTACCGAAAATGTGTCTGATATTTCAAGAATTTTTGCGCGGGTGCTGCCTTCTGCGGAGGTCATTTCCGGCTGCCGCGCCCTCGGTCTGGAGGGAAAACAGATCTGTGCCATGCAGGGACCGTTTTCGGCGGAAATCAATACGGCGATGATGCGTCAGATGAATGCTTCCTTTCTGGTGACGAAGGATACGGGAAATTCCGGAGGATTCCCTGAAAAAATTGAAGCAGCCCGAGAACTTGGCGTTTGTGCTGTTGTAATCCGCAGGCCGGAGGAGGCAGGATCAGGCTGGGAGGAAATTACAGAAAAGCTCCGTCTTCTGCTGGAACAGCAGGACGGAAGAAGTACGTGTAAGAGGATGGTACAGGACGGTCAGACAAATGACTGCAAAGATCAGAAAAAACAGAATCTGTCTGAAAAATCTGTGATTTCCGGAGAAAAGCAGCGTCATATCAGTTGTATCGGAATCGGTATGGGAGATATGGGGACGCTGACTCATGAGGCTGCGGAAGAAATCAGAAACGCTCAGGTGATTTTCGGTGCGGAAAGAATTCTGGAGAGCATCCGGTCTGCATTTGCATTCCGGGACAAAAAACCGGAACTGGTCACAGAATATGCAGGTGGTAGAATTGCAGCTTATCTGCAGGAGCATCCGGAATACGAGCGTGCTGTTATACTGATGTCCGGTGATGTGGGATTCTACAGCGGGGCCCGAGGAATCGAGAGTGCATTTCACGGCCGGCCTGTCCGTTATATCTGTGGAATTTCATCGATCGTATATTTTGCGTCGCGTATTCCTACACCGTGGCAGGACGCAAAGCTTTTAAGCGCACACGGGAAAAAGATCAATCTGCTCAACTGTGTGAACCGGTATCCGAAAATTATTCTGCTGGTCAGCGGGGCAGAGGACGTGAAACAGTTCTGCAGTGAGCTTCATCAGGCGGGGATGGATCATGTCTGTGTGACGGTGGGGACGAATCTCTCCTATCCGGATGAAACAATAAAGAGAGGACATCCGGAAGATTTCCTTCATTGTGAGACGACAGGTCTTCATATTATGATGCTGGAAAATGAAAAGGCAGAATATACGGTTTCCCCCGGAATTCCGGATGAATCGTTCGTACGCGGAAAAGTTCCCATGACAAAAGAGGAGATCAGGATTCTTTCTGTGGCGAAAATGAATCTGACGGAGAATGCAGTTGTATACGATGTGGGAGCCGGTACCGGTTCTGTATCTGTGGAGATCGCAAGACTGTGTACTTTCGGCACTGTGTATGCAATTGAACGAAATCCGGAGGGTATTGCGCTGATTCGGGAGAACAGCAGGAAGCTGGGCATTTCCAATGTGATTACTGTGGAAGGAACGGCGCCGGAGGCAATGAAGGATCTGCCGTCTCCGACGCACGCATTTATCGGAGGCAGTTCCGGAAATATGCGGCAGATTATCGCTGCACTGCGGGAAAAGAATCCTGATGTGCGTATTGTGATTAACACGATCGCACTGGAAAGCATCGCGGAATTGACGTTGCTGCTGGCGGAACTTAAAATCGAAGATGCGGATATCGTCCACGTTTCCGCAGCAAAATCGAAGGTACTTGGACGGTACCACATGATGGGTGCACTGAATCCCGTATATATTATATCTTTTGGAGGCAGGTAACATGCTTCATTTACCGAGAGTAATGGTGGCGGCTCCGTCCAGCGGAAGCGGAAAGACGATGATAACCTGCGGAATTCTTCAGGCGCTGAAAAACCGCGGACTGGAACCGGCCTCTTTTAAATGCGGACCCGATTATATTGATCCCATGTTTCATTCCAGAGTGATCGGGGCGCAGTCAAGAAATCTTGACACTTTTTTTACGGAGGAAAAGACGACACGACATCTGTTTGCCAGAACGGCTGTCACAGCAGATATCTCTGTTCTGGAAGGCGTAATGGGGATTTATGACGGAATCGGAGGTGTGTCATCCAGGGCTTCTTCCTATGATCTGGCAACTGTCACAGACACTCCGGTGCTTCTGGTTCTGAATGCGAAAGGAATGAGTCTGTCGCTGATTCCGATGATACAGGGATATGTGGAATATCAGAAGCGTTTCGGAAAAGCAGTAATCCGGGGAGTGATTCTGAATCAGACGACGAAGATGACGTATCAGCTGCTGAAAGAGAAAATCGAATCAGAGACGGGTATCCGGCTTTACGGATACGTACCGCGGCTGACGGAATGTGCGGTGGAAAGCAGGCATCTGGGACTCGTCACCCCGGATGAAATAGAAGATCTGCAGCAGCGTCTGCAGCGTCTGAGCCGGGAACTGGAGGCAAGCCTCGACCTGGACGGGATTCTTGCCCTTGCCGGGGAAGCTGCGGATTATGAAGACGGAGAGCTGAATACGCCGGAAGCGGTACGGCGGCTTCTGGATACGGTTCCACAGGAAAAGGTACGGATCGGCGTCGCCATGGATGAAGCATTCTGTTTTTATTATCAGGATAATCTCGATCTTTTGTCAGCCTTGGGTGCGGAAATTGTTCCGTTTTCCCCTGTTCATGACAGAAATCTTCCGGAAAGCCTGGATGGAATTCTTCTGGGTGGCGGATATCCGGAACTGTACGCTGGGGAGCTGGCTGAAAATGAAACCATAAAAGAACAGATCCGCAGAGCCATTGACAGAGGCCTTCCCTATCTGGCCGAGTGCGGCGGCTTTATGTATCTTCATGAATCCATGGAAGATATGGAAGGAAACACTTATCCCATGTGCGGATGCATTCACGGGAAGTCCTACCTCACACCGAAGCTGTCAAGATTCGGCTACATTTCGCTGCAGACGGGAACCGGGCAGCTGCTTCCTGGAGGACAGGTGATCCGCGGACACGAATTCCATTATTTTGACAGTACCGATCCGGGAGAGGATTATACGGCAGAAAAGCCGGGCGGGAGAAGAGCCTGGACGTGTATCCATGGAAATGGTCACAGTGCGGCAGGTTATCCCCATCTGTACTACTGGTCAAATCCCGTATTTGCAGCATCATTTATAAAATGTGCCGGAGCGTACAGAAAGACATATAAGGAGTAAAAACATGACAGAAGAAATAACACTGGAGCGTGTGCTGGCTGAAATTGTTCCGGCAGACCGGAAAGCACAGGAAGAATGCCGGAGACGGTGGGATTCCATTGCCAAGCCTCTGCACAGCCTTGGCTGGCTGGAAGATGCTGTGGTACAGATTGCAGGAGCCCAGCACAGCAGCAGAATCGAGACAGAAAAGAAGATACTGGTACCCATGTGTGCCGACAACGGAATTGTGGTGGAAGGCGTTACGCAGACGGGGCAGGAGGTAACTGCCATTGTGGCAGAGAATTTCCTTGATGAAAAGTCTTGTGCCGCTCTGATGTGCCGCCGGGCCGGTGCCGATATCCGCCCGATCGATATCGGAATGGCGGTCGACACACCGCGTGTGGAGAAGAGAAAGGTATCATACGGTACGAAAAACTTTGCTCTGGAACCGGCCATGACACGGGAGGAAGCGATCCGTTCCATCGAAACAGGAATACAACTTGTGGGAGAATTAAAAGAAGAAGGGTATTGCCTCATTGCAACGGGCGAAATGGGAATCGGAAATACGACGACCTCCAGCGCTGTGGCAGCCTCCCTTCTCGGTGTTCCTGCCGGGGAGATGACGGGACGGGGAGCAGGTCTTTCCGGAGAGGGACTGAAAAAGAAAATTCGGGTAATTCGTGAAGCAATTGACAGGTGGAATCTGAATGAAGCGGATCCTCTGACGATTCTTTCCTGTGTGGGAGGATTTGATATAGGAGGAATTGCAGGAATGTTCCTGGGGGGAGCGTATTATCACGTTCCCGTTCTGATTGACGGTTTTATCTCATCCGTAGCATCCCTGCTGGCAGTGCGGATGAATCCCGATACAGCCGGATATATGATTGCCACCCATGTGTCAAAAGAACCGGCAGCACGCAGAATACTGTCTGAGCTGGGACTGTCTCCGGCGCTGGATGCCGGAATGTGTCTCGGAGAGGGAAGCGGTGCTGTGGCAGCATTTCCTCTGATTGAGATGGCAGCGGATATTTACCACAAAATGAGTACTTTTGAACAGATCGACGTGGAGGCGTATCAGGAATTCGTATAAATTCGTACGACGCCGTTATACAATACGTGTTTGGAGGAGGAAAAGGAAGATGACATATAAGGCAGTATTATTTGATATGGATGGGGTTCTGATTGAATCGGAAGAGCTGATCGCAAAATGCGCTATTCTGGCACTTGCTGATTTTGGGGTCCATGCAAAACCGGATGATTTCGTTCCCTTTGTCGGCTGCGGAGAAGACAGGTATATCGGAGGCGTTGCGGAAAAGTACGGTGTAACATATGATCTTGCCATGAAAAAACGCTGTTATGAGTATTACGGTCAATTCGTTGCTGATGAAGCGAAAAGGCCGGAACGCATTCTTGAACTGCTTGAGACCTTAAAAAAACGCGGTTATATACTTGCTGTCTGCACTTCCTCGGATTACATGAAGGCATCTGCAAATCTTCGTGCCATTGGAGCACGCGAGGATATTTTTGCTGCATTTATCACCGGAGATGAAATCACAAACAAAAAACCGGATCCTGAGATTTATCTGAAAGGAGCGGAAATGGTCGGTGTTGCACCGGAAGAGTGTATCGTTGTGGAAGATGCTCCAAACGGAATTCAGGCAGCACATGCAGGCGGAATGAAAGCCATTGGCGTTGCGACCAGTTTTTCCGCTGAGACACTTACAGAGCAGGCCGGTCCGGATTATCTGTTCAGTAAAGTGATTGATATTCTTTCGATATTATAGATCATATCTGCTGAAGCGGGAATGTAAAGCGTCAATCCATACCGGGACAGGGGACGGGAATACGCTCTGCGGAAGGATTTGATACGGGGGTATTTCCGGCACGAATTGCATATTTCGTCATATGATAAAGTATACTTTCAGGAAGAAGCCATAGCGGGCGGCAATTACGCCTGAGAAACTATACTTGACGGGAGGTGCAATTTGTGAAGCCTTTACTGGAAGTAAACAATATAACGTATGCGTATCACAGCAGAAACGGGGAAACGTTTGCTCTGGCCGATCTGTCCTTCCAGGTGCAGAGAGGAGAGTTTATTGCTGTTGTAGGACCGAGCGGCTGTGGAAAATCCACGCTGCTCTCTTTAATTTCGGGGCTGCTTCTTCCGGAGAGCGGCTCTGTTTTATTAGAAGGACAGGAAGTATCGTCTTTTCGCGACAAAATCGGATATATGCTCCAGAAGGATCATCTTTTTGAGTGGCGGACCATCTACAGCAATGTGGTGCTCGGTCTGGAAATTCAACACAGACTGAATGATGAATCGAGGGCACGGATTGACAAGATGCTGATGGATTATGACCTTTACCGTTTTCGCAATGCCAGACCGAGTGAACTTTCCGGAGGAATGCGTCAGAGAGCGGCACTGATTCGTACACTGGCACTGGATCCGGAGCTGCTTCTGCTGGATGAGCCGTTTTCGGCTCTTGATTTTCAGACACGTCTGTCCGTCTGTGATGACGTAGCTGCAATTCTTCGCAGAGAGAAAAAAACTGCACTTCTGGTGACACACGATCTGTCTGAGGCAGTCAGTATGGCAGACCGTGTGATTGTGCTGACAAAACGTCCGGCGCAGATTCGTTCTGTTCTTGAGATGAAATTTGAGCAGTCAGGTCTTACGCCGTTTCAGCGCAGAAATACGCCGGAATTTAAGGATTATTTTAATCTTCTCTGGAAGGAGCTGAATGACCGTGAATAAAAATCAGGAAGTTTCTTCTTCGCAGATGGCATATTTGAGAGAACTTCAGCGCCGTCAGTACAAGATCACAGCAATCCAGATCCTGATCTTTGTTGTATTTCTGCTGGTATGGGAAACGTCTGTCCAGCTTTCCTGGATTGATGGATTTATTTTCAGCTGTCCTTCCCGTGTACTGAAAACCTTTGGAGGGATGTGGGAGGACGGTAGTATTTTTCTGCACACAGGGATCACCCTGGCGGAAACACTGATCAGCTTTCTTCTTGTGGTGACTGCCGGAATCGGAGTGGCTGTCCTGCTTTGGTATAACGGAGTACTGTCGGAAATACTGGAACCATATCTGGTGGTGCTGAACAGCCTGCCGAAATCGGCGCTGGCACCGCTTCTGATCGTCTGGCTGGGAGCCAATCTGAAATCCATTATCGTGTCAGGCATTTCCGTTGCGATATTCGGAACCATACTGAATCTGTATACAGGATTCCGTGAGATGGATCCCGATAAGATCAAGCTGATTTATACACTGGGCGGTACGAAGCGCGATGTACTGTGCAAGGTACTCCTGCCGGGTACGGTTCCGCTGCTGATCAGTGTGATGAAAGTCAATATCGGTCTCTGTCTGGTGGGTGTGGTCATCGGAGAATTTATCGGAGCAAGGCAGGGACTGGGTTATCTGATTATTTACGGAAGCCAGGTATTCAAACTGGACTGGGTGATTATGTCGATTGTAATACTGTGCATTATTGCGATGGCTTTGTATGGAATACTGAATCTGATTGAAAAGCACTGTCTGAAGGGAAGTATACGCTAGTAAAGAGGGAGTACCGCCAAATAACCATCGGATCCGGTTATTGAGGCAGTTCTCCCTGCTTAACATTGCGGACAGGCGTACAGCAGATTTATCAACGAAAAAAATTGTTTAAACAGCTTATTTTTCATTGATAATTCTGCTACAATGAAAAAGAAAAAGTAATGTCTGAGAAAGGGATGGGAGATGGAAGAACTGTTTGGCATAATAGAACGGACGGGAGCCGGGAGCAGAAGCAGAATTTTCACGGTTGTGGACGGAGAATGTATTGGTGAGAAAGCACTGTTTGCCGAGGGAGAACTGATCTGGGAGAGTCACAGGAACGGTTTCTTTTCCGTACACAGAGAACAGGCAGGTTTTGTTGAAACGTGCGGTCTGATGAAGATGGACAGAGATCTGGTGTTCTGTGACAGGATCGGAGGAGAGACAAAAGTCGTGATCTGCGGCGGAGGACACGTGTCGATCCCTGTCATAATGACGGGAAAAATGCTTGGATGGAATGTGACCGTGCTTGAGGATCGCCCGCTCTTTGCGGATCGTGCCAGGCGGGCAGGGGCGGATCAGGTGATCTGTCAGCCTTTTGCTGAGGGACTGGATCAGATCTGCGGAGATGAAAATACGTACTTTGTTGTTCTGACGAGAGGACATCGGTATGATCAGGTCTGCCTGGAAAAAATTCTGACGAAGGAACACGCTTATATCGGTATGATCGGCAGCAGACGAAGAAGTGCTCTTGTGAGACAGCATCTGCAGGAAAAAGGGTTTGACCGCAGTCTGCTGGAAAGCGTGGCCAGTCCCATCGGCCTTGATATCGGTGCAGAAACTCCGGAAGAGATCGGTGTTGCCATTGCAGCTGAAATCATTGAACGGAAAAACAGGACGGTACGCACCTTCGGATATCCGAGAGAACTGGTGAAGGCAATCACAGATGTGACACAGTTTCCCGGACCGAAGGTTCTTGTGACGATTGTCAGTCGCAAGGGATCTGCCCCGCGTCAGACAGGCGCCAAAATGCTCGTATGCAGTGACGGAAGAACGGTGGGAACCATCGGCGGCGGATGTATGGAAGCACAGGTGGTGAACACGGCTCTTTATATGCTGAGAGAACCGGAGGGCAGAAGATGCAGGCTTTTACGGGCCGATCTGCAGAATGCAGATGCCGAAGAGGAAGGAATGGTTTGCGGAGGCACGGTGGATGTATTTCTGGAGATACTGTGAAAAGGAGCCAGAGGGCAAATGGATAAAGAATATATTCCTGCGTATTTCGGAAAGAAATATTTTAACAAAAAGAGAGGAGACAGACAATGAGAAAAAGTACAGCAGTATTATGGATGGCAGGAGTAATGGCATGCAGTCAGGTGGTTTGTGGGACAGCTGTTGCTGCAGAAGCGCAGACAGAGCAGAACGATCAGAACAGGCAGGAAACGGTGGAACTGACGGTCTTTGCGGCAGCTTCTCTTACAGAGACGCTGACAGAGATCGGTGAGATGTATGAAGAAGAGCATCCGGAAGTGAAACTGGTATTTAACTTTGATTCCTCAGGGATACTGAAAACACAGATTCAGGAAGGAGCAGACTGTGATCTTTTCCTGTCGGCAGGGCAGAAACAGATGGATCAGCTGGATATTTCCGCAGATCCGCAAGTCAATACAGAGGGACTGGATTTTGTGTCAGAGGATACGAGAATTGATCTGCTGAAAACAGGGTAACTCTGTGTGTCAGTGAAAACAGCAGTGCAAAAATCGGTGATTTTGACGATCTGGCGGAAGCTCTTTCGGAAGGCAGTATTCTGATGGCCATGGGAAACAGTGATGTGCCTGTGGGACAGTATACACAGAAAATTCTGAAGTATTACGGGCTGGATGAAGAAGATCTGGCAGCGAAGGGCGTGATTTCCTACGGAACAAACGTAAAAGAAGTAACAACTCAGATTTCGGAGGGAAGCGTGGACTGCGGCGTTATTTACTGTACAGATGCGTATTCCGCAAAGCTTAGCGTGACAGATTACGCCACAGCAGAAATGTGCGGCCAGGTGATTTATCCGGCAGCCGTACTGAAAACGGCAGATAATCAGGAAGAAGCAGAAGCGTTTCTTACATTCCTGCAGAGTGATGAATGCAGAAATGTATTTGAAAAAGCAGGTTTTTCTGCGGTGGAATAGGAATACTGTTTGGGAAAGGTTGATATTATGGACTGGTATCCTCTCTGGAATTCACTCAGAATTGCAGGTATTGCCTGCATTCTCGTATTCTTTACGGGCATTTTTGCCGCTTATTACGTGGCAAAGCTTCCGCGGGCGGTCAAGGGAATTCTTGATGTTCTGTTTACACTGCCTCTTGTTCTTCCGCCAACGGTCTGCGGATATTTTCTTCTGGTACTGTTTGGTTCAAGAAGGCCCCTTGGAATTTTTCTGGCACGGTTTGGTATAAAATTTGTGATGACGTGGTACGGAGGAATTCTGGCTGCGGCCGTTGTATCCTTTCCGCTGATGTACCGGACTGCACGGGGAGCCTTTGAGAGCTTTGATACGGCGCTGGCAAGTGCGGGGCAGACGCTTGGACTGTCGAATACGTGGATATTCTGGAGAGTCCGGATGCCGGCCTGCCGACAGGGAATTCTGGCAGGAACGGTACTGGCTTTCGCGAGAGCACTGGGAGAGTACGGCGCTACAAGCATGCTGATCGGATACGTGCCAGGAAGGACTGCTACCATTTCCACTACGGTTTATCAGCTCTGGCGGACAGACAATGAAGCGGGTGCGTTTTTCTGGGTTATGGTGAATCTTGTGATTTCTGCTGTGATCCTGGTCATTGTAAATATGCTGGAGAGCAAAAACAGAAAGGCGGGTGTGCGATGAGTCTTTCCGTTCATATCAGAAAAAAAGCGGGGAATTTCAGCCTCTCTGTGGATCTGGAACATCCGTCGGGGATGATGGGAATCCTGGGTGCTTCCGGCTGCGGAAAAAGTATGACGCTGCGGTGTATTGCCGGAATTGAAAAGCCGGACGAAGGACAGATCGTACTAAACGGAAGAGTGCTGTTTGACAGCAGCCGGAAAATCAATCTCAGACCGCAGGATCGCGGGGTCGGTTATCTTTTTCAGAGTTATGCGCTTTTTCCGAACATGACGGGTATCCAGAATGTGATGTGCGGTCTCCACTGTGAAAAGAACCGACAGAAGCGAAGAAAAAAGGCCGGAGAGATCATGACAATGATGGGAATCGGTGATTGTGGGCAAAAGTATCCGTACCAGATGAGCGGCGGACAGCAGCAGAGAACAGCACTGGCAAGAATTCTCGTAAACCGGCCGGAACTGCTTCTTCTGGATGAGCCTTTCAGCGCACTGGATGCTTACCTGCGGGAACAGATGCAGACTCAGATCAGAGATATTCTGGAACAGTTCGGAAGAGATGTAATCCTTGTCAGTCACAACAGGGATGAGGTATACTATCTCTGTAATCATCTGGCTGTCATGAAAAACGGCAGCATTCGAAGGCAGGGAAATACGAAAGAAGTTTTTGCGGATCCGGCAAACAGGACATCGGCTGTCCTGACCGGGTGCAAAAATATGGCTGCTGCAAAGAAAGCAGGAGCATATGAGGCAGAGATTCCGGACTGGGGGATCCGGCTGCGGACAAAGCAGAAGGTGGGAGACCGGCTGTGCGCTGTCGGGATTCGTGCCCATTATTTCGACCCTTCAGCAGAAGAAAACAGATTTCCTGTAAAATATACAGCAAAACGGGAGGATCCTTTTGAGACGAGAATCCTCTTTCGGTATGAAAATCAGAAAAACAGTACGCCGGATCTGTGGTGGAAAATTCCAAAGAGGCAGGACAGAGAACAGCTTCCGGGACAGCTGGGGATCAATCCTGAACATGTGCTGCTTCTGTATCCGGAGGACATAGAGTAAACGGAGGAAATATACTATGAAACTGATACCGACAGATGAGGCGGTGGGACACGTACTGTGTCATGACATTACCCAGATTATCAGAGGAGTGACAAAAGGGGCGAGGTTTCGAAAAGGCCATATTGTCACAGAAGAAGATATTCCGGTTCTGAAAAGCCTCGGTAAAGACCATCTGTACGTCTGGGAGAAGGATGATACCGTTTATCATGAAAATGAGGCTGCACAGATTCTGTGCGACGTATGTATCAATGATCATATGATTCCTTCTGAGATAAAAGAGGGAAAAATTGAACTGACTGCAGACTGTGACGGACTGTTCTGCATAGATGTGGAACGCCTTGACGAAATCAATGAGATCGATCAGATTATGATTGCGTCAAGGCATACAAACACACCTGTAAAAAAGGGAGACAAGCTGCTGGGAACGCGGGTAATTCCCCTTGTAATTAAAAAAGAGAAGATGGAGCAGGTAAAAAAGGTGGCAGGAGAAAAACCGCTGTGCCGTCTCGTTCCCTACCGTCTGAAAAAAGCCGGGATTGTCACAACGGGAAATGAAGTTTACTACGGAAGGATTCAGGATACGTTCACTCCGGTGGTTCGGGAAAAACTGGAACAGTATCACATTACAGCGGATGACCATATTACGGTGAATGATGAGAAGGATAAAATCACAGCTGCGATTCTGGAGATGAAAAGGAGAGGCTGTGAGCTGATTCTCGTTACAGGAGGAATGAGTGTGGATCCGGATGATCAGACACCGGGTGCCATCAGAGACAGCGGTGCGAAAACCGTTGCATACGGCGCACCTGTTCTCCCCGGTGCCATGTTCTGCCTGGCGTATTTTGAGGATGGAACACCGGTGATGGGACTTCCGGGCTGTGTCATGTATGCCAGAACGACGATTTTCGATCTGATACTGCCACGGGTGGCCGCAGGAATTCCTGTGGCAAGAAAGGATATTACACGTCTCGGTCACGGCGGCCTCTGCCTTGGCTGCAGCGAGTGCAGGTATCCGGCCTGCAGTTTCGGAAAGATCTGATCAGAAACAATGACGGGAGGGAAGAGACTTGATTATTGTGCGCGGCGGCGGTGATATTGCAACCGGTACGATTCACAGATTGTACCGGTGCGGTTATGATGTACTGATTCTGGAAACAGACCGGCCGACGGCGATCCGCAGACGTGTAGCTTTCTGCGAAGCCGTCTACGACGGGACAGCAGTTGTGGAAGGTGTGGCATGCAGCAGCGTTGAGACGGAAGAGCAGTGCCGAAGGATGTGGGATCTGCGCAGGATTCCGCTGATGGTGGATCCGGAAGGAAAGACGATCGGAAAAATGCATCCTGATGCTGTGATCGACGCGATCCTTGCAAAAAAGAATCTGGGAACAAACCGCGGGATGGCCCCTCTTACGGTGGCACTGGGTCCCGGTTTCTGCGCAGGAGAAGATGTGGATTATGTGATTGAGACCATGCGGGGCCATGATCTGGCACGTATTCTGGAGAGAGGGACTGCACAGCCCAACACCGGTATTCCCGGACTGATCGCGGGATACGGAGCAGAGCGGGTAATTCATGCACCGGCAGACGGAATCATTTGCCTGAAAGCGGATATCGGCGATGTGGTGGAGCAGGGACAGATGCTGGCAGAGATCATCAGTGACGGAGAACGCACATCGGTTCCTGCAACGCTTTCAGGTGTGCTGCGTGGAATCATCAGGGACGGATTTTACGTATCAAAGGGACTGAAGATTGCGGACATTGATCCGCGAAAAGAGCAGAAGAAAAACTGCGATACGATTTCGGACAAGTCACGCTGTATTGCCGGAAGTGTGCTGGAAGTGCTCGTCCGCAAAAACATAAAGAGAGACCGGATATAAAGCGGAACACATTTTGCAGGTCAAAGAGACAGCAGATTCCGGGTGTCTGCTTGATCGCTTCCGGTGGGAAGAGGTGAGAAAGATGGATGCGATTTTGCTTGCAGCTGGCAACAGTGTACGGTTTGGCGGCAACAAGCTGCTGTACCCGGTAAACGGAAAGCC
>JAXEBU010000113.1:0-2256 GCA_034093895.1 Candidatus Choladocola sp.
TGCCGTTAATGGCTGTAATTCTTATGTGGAAAGCTCGTGGAGAGACCAGCTTTGACGAACGGGTAATGATCCGTGAGGATCAGAAGATTCCTGGATGCGGAGCAGTACAACATTTGGATGGAGATGTAACGCTGACAGTGAGGGAGCTTTGCAAGTTGATGATAACCATAAGTGACAGTTGTGCCACCAATGCGCTGTTTCGGCATTATGGAGCGGAGGCAGTGCGGAAGGGATTTCTGGAGCTTGGTATGACCGGTACCCAGTTCAACAGGGAATACTGGGATATAGAGAAGGAAAACAAAGGAATTAATAATTATTTCGTACCGGAAGAAATGGGCATGTTGTTAAAAAAGATATATGACAGGACGCTGGTCGATGCAGAGTCCTCTCAGTGGCTGGAGAACCTTTTGAAGCAACAGCAGATCAACCATAAGATGGGTGGATTTTTGCCGATGGAATTTCCAATGGCTCACAAAACCGGAGATGAGGCTGATAAAGCCCATGATGTGGGGATTATTTTTGCGAAGCAGCCGTTTATCGTTTGTTTTGCCTTTGTGGGGCCGGATATGTGGACCTATGAGGACTTCATCCGCCGCACAGCCAGACTGTTGACTGAGGAAAACGGAGGTCCGGAAAAAGGTTGACCTCCTGCGAATCACCTCCGTCAAAATTTATTTTAGAAGCCTATTTGCAGGAGACAAAGAAAATACAGTGATATCCAATTATGAAATCATGCGTGATCAAATGCGTGGAGAGTTTGTAAAATATCATCGGGGCATACCGTATCCACACCGCGCTGCGGCGAGTCCTTGACACATTGATAAGAGAATATTTCCTGAAAAATTAGGTATAAACAGATTATACAGTAGTTGGAGGGACGGAGAAAGAGTAACTTTCTCCGTCCCTCTTGGCTTTTGGGTACTTGGTGTCTCTGCAATGTATGGATATTAGTACATCGGTTTCGAAATAACTATACCAAATGGTGGGACAGGGGTCGGTTCTCTGTCCCATCCGATTCTTCAGTTTATAATTGCATTTTACATGAAGAAAGAGTATTCTTGTTTGTTAAGAAATGTGGTGAAAGGCGGATGAGTAATTCTATGGTGAATATACATTTCCTTACGATTATGCAGGAAGAGGAATTTCGTGAATGGAAGAAAGATTTTCCGCATAATAACGAATTATTACACAGTATCAGATCAATCCGATACTGTAAAGTAGAAGTGTTTCGGGATTGTATTCTGGGAACTTTGCGGGTACCGGAAAAAAAAGAAAAACGTACACCGCAGGTTGTTTGTGGATTTTACCTGACCGACAAAGAACTTTGTTTAATTGAGGACAGTGGGGATCTGAAGCACTGGATTGAGAAAAAGGAAGAACAGTTTCAGAATCTGAGATCGCCGGATCAGTTTCTTCTTAAGATGATGGAATTGATGATTGAAAACGATCTTCTGTACCTGCTGCATTTGGAAAAAGAGATTGATAAGATGGAAGACCAGCTCATAAAAGGTGTTCCGGATAATTTTTTTACGGTTCTTACAAAGTACCGACAGAAATTATCTGAGCTGAATGCATATTATGAACAGCTGACGGTGATTGGTGATTTATTACAGTCTCAGGATGGACTTTCTATTATCCGCAATACAGAATCGTGGAATCGTTATGCACTCAGGACAGAGCGCTTGCAGAACCATGTGCATTTGCTTAGAGAGAATATACTTCAGTTACGTGAACTGTATCAATCTCAGCAGGATGCACAGCAGAATAAAATTATGTGTATTTTGACAGTTGTGACAACTTTATTCTTGCCACTGACACTTTTGACCGGATGGTATGGTATGAATTTTGTAAATATGCCGGAGCTTCAGTGGAAATACGGGTATGGTGCAGTGATTGCAATTGCAGTAATAACAATTATTCTGGAATTCATTTATTTTAAAAAGAAAAAACTGTTGTAGGATATATGGTTACTGTTTACTGGCTTGCTGGTGAACAGTAACCTTATATGAGAACAGTAGCAGATTACCATATTCCCGGGATTGGAAAACGAAAGATATACAAATCTTCGGAGCAAATATCTGGAAGAAGAGGAAGCTTACGGATATCCGGTCAATGGACGAGAACATCTGCGGGCAGTAGTCCGCATTGATAAAAATGTGAATGCAGAACAGCTTCTCGACAAGAAAAGGCTGCTGCATTCTATTCTGGAGAATGTTTCCATGGCAATGGAACGTATTGAGGTAACAGTGGCGAGAG
>JAXEBU010000114.1:0-22189 GCA_034093895.1 Candidatus Choladocola sp.
GATGAAAACGATTCAGAAAAAAAGTAAAGGCAGGGAATAAATTACTATACTTCAAAACGAGAGCAAAACACCTCGCAACCAGCATAAACACTGGGTTTGCGAGGCGTTTTAATCTACTTAACTGTCAAAGACAGGATTATACATTTTTTTATTTCAAAAAGTCAAACATTTTTTATTATTCCAATTCAAAAGCGCCTGTATACAGCTGATAATACTGACCTTTCTGTGCCAGAAGATCCTCATGGGTGCCGCGTTCAATAATATGACCGTGATCCAGTACAATAATCACATCAGAATTTTTGACTGTGGACAGACGATGGGCAATAACAAATACTGTCCTTCCCTCCATCAGCGCATCCATTCCCCGCTGTACAATTGCTTCCGTTCTCGTATCGATGGATGAGGTTGCCTCATCCAGAATCATGACAGGCGGATCCGCCACTGCCGCCCTGGCAATGGAAAGAAGCTGCCGCTGTCCCTGGGAGAGATTGGCTCCGTTTCCTGTCAGCCGTGTCTCATACCCCTCCGGCAGACGTGTAATAAAATCATCCGCACCTGCAAGTTTCGCCGCTGAAATACACTCCTCATCCGAAGCATCCAGCTTTCCGTACCGGATATTTTCCATGACAGTTCCCGTAAACAGATTCGTATCCTGCAGTACAATTCCAAGAGCCCGCCGCAGATCACTTTTTCTTATTTTATTGATATTGATTCCGTCATAACGGATTTTCCCGTCTGCAATGTCATAAAAACGGTTCAGCAGATTCGTAATCGTCGTCTTTCCTGCACCTGTTGCTCCCACAAAGGCCACCTTCTGTCCCGGTTTTGCATACAGACTTACGTGCTGCAGCACAGGTTTGTTCTCTTCATACTCGAAATCTACATCAAACATTCTGACGTCACCGGTCAGCTTCGTATACGTAACTGTACCATCCGCCTGATGAGGATGCTTCCAGGCCCAGATGCCTGTCCGCTCCCGGCACTCTGACAGCACGCCATTTTCTTCTTTTGCATTGACCAGCGTCACATATCCGTCATCCTGCTCCGGCGTTTCATCCATCAGATTAAAAATACGTTCCGTACCTGCCAGCCCCATCACGACCGAATTGATCTGATGTGATACCTGATTAATATTTCCCACAAACTGTTTTGTCATGTTAAGGAACGGCACTGCAATATTAATTCCCATTGCAAGCCCGGACAGGCTGAAATTCGGAACCCTGAGAATCAGAAGCATTCCGCCGGCAACACCGACAATTACGTAGAGAAGATTTCCGATGTTATTCAGAATCGGCCCCAGCATATTGGCATACCTGTTTGCTTTTCTCGACTCTTCAAACAGCATCTCATTGATCCGATCGAAATCAGCCTTACTTTCTTCTTCATGACAGAATACCTTGATTACCTTCTGGCCATTCATCATTTCTTCTACAAAACCCTCTGTCTTTCCGAGAGCGGTCTGCTGATGGAAAAAGTATTTTGCTGAATTTCCGCCCACCTTTTTTGTGATGAAATACATAATGATAACACCTGCAATGAGAATCATGGTCAGCCAGATACAGTAATAAATCATGATACAGAAAATAGTAATAACCGTCACAGCCGAAATCAGCAGCTGCGGAAAACTCTGAGAAATCATCTGGCGGAGCGTATCAATATCATTCGTATAATGGCTCATGGTATCGCCGTGATTATGTGTATCAAAATACTTCACAGGAAGACGCTGCATTTTTCCGAACATTTTTTCACGCAGTTTTTTCAGTGTCCACTGGGTTATAATCGCCGTCATCTGATGAAAGGCAATTCCGGCTGTCAGTGACAGAAGATAGAAAACGACGAGAGCAGATACAAAACGGATAATCTCCGGTCCCACCGTATCCCAGCTGCCCTCTTTCCAGTTCTGTTCCACAATTGCAATAATATGCTGCATAAACACAGCAGGAATTGAACTGATCACTGCATTCAGAATGATACAGCCAACCGTAACCGGCAGCATGACCGGATAGAATTCCCGCATTGTCTTCAGAAGACGGACTACAGTACTCTTTTTTTCACTTTTATTCCTCATCACTGTCACCTGCCTTATTCTGAGAGATATAGATTTCACGGTAAATTTCATTGCCTTCCAGCAACTCCCTGTGTGTGCCCATCGCGTGTACCTTACCGCCGTCCATCACTATAATCCTGTCAGCATCTTCCACAGACGCAGTTCTCTGAGCAATTATAATCTTCGTCGTCTCCGGAATAAATTCTTTCATGGCTTTCCGGATTCGGGCATCTGTCTTTGTATCTACTGCACTGGTGGAATCATCCAGAATCAGTATTTTCGGTTTTTTCAGCAGTGCCCTGGCAATACAGAGTCTCTGTTTCTGTCCTCCCGATACATTGGTTCCACCCTGTTCGATATACGTATCGTATCCGTCCGGAAGCTGAGAAATAAACTCGTCTGCACATGCCAGACGGCATGCCTGTATCATTTCCTCATCTGTTGCATTTTTATTGCCCCAGCGCAGATTTTCCCGGATCGTTCCGGAAAAGAGGATATTCTTCTGTAAAACTACAGCCACCTGATTGCGCAGTGTTTCCATATCATACTGACGGACATCCACGCCGCCCACCCTGACCACGCCTTCCGTAACATCATAAAGCCGTGAAATCAGCTGAATCAGCGACGATTTGGAAGAACCTGTTCCTCCGATGATACCGATGGTCTCTCCCGATTTTATCTGCAGATGAATATCTGAAAGCGCCATGCGTTCTGCCTTTTCCGAATACCGGAAACTGACATGTTCGAAAGAGACTGAGCCGTCCGCCACGTGATATACGGGATTCTCCGGATTTGACAGCGTACTTTTTTCGGAAAGCACTTCCACAATTCGCCTGCCCGATTCTCCTGCCATGACAATCATGACAAATACCATGGAAATCATCATCAGGCTGTTCAGCATCATAAAGCTGTACGTCAGCAGTGCCGAGAACTGTCCCACATCAAGCTCCATTCCACGTGAAGTAATTATCGTATAAGACCCGCAGGAAAGGACAAAAACCATAACCGTATAAATACAGAACTGCATCAGAGGCGAGTTCCAGGCCAGAATTCTTTCTGCTCTCGTAAAATCACTGCATACCTCTTCTGCTGCATCGTCAAATCCGGACTGCTCATATTCCTCCCGGACGAATGATTTCACCACACGCATTGCACGTACATTCTCCTGTACAGATGCATTGAGATTATCATACTTCCGGAATACGCTGCGAAACAGCGGCATTGTTTTATAAATTACCAGGCCCAGACCGCAGCCAAGGATCGGTATCACCACCAGAAAAATACAGGCCATCTTTCCACCCATGACAAATGCCATGATAAATGCAAAAATCAGCATCAGTGGAGCGCGGACTGCCGTCCGGATCAGCATCATAAAGGCATTCTGTACGTTTGTGACATCAGTAGTCAGCCGTGTTACGAGAGATGAAGTCAGAAATTTGTCAATATTCTCAAAGGAGTACTCCTGAATACTGTAAAACATATCCTTCCGGAGGTTTTTTCCCAGTCCGCAGGATGCTGTGGCACAGACAGACCCTGCCACAGCCCCGAACATCAGAGAAAGTGCTGCCAGTATCACAAGAATAATCCCATATCGAAGCAGTGACTCCACCGTACATCCGCGCTTTATTTCATTGACAAGTCTGGCAATAATAAAGGGGATAATACACTCAATCACCACCTCCATAGTGACGAGCAGCGGAGTAAGAACAGAATGTTTTTTGTATTCACGGATACTCTTTGCAAGTACCTTGATCATTTTTGATCCTCCTTTTCCTGTAAACAAAAGATTTTTTAAATAAAAATAGTGCTTATCAACTGGACTTACGTGATAAACACTACTCGTTATTCTGTCTTTGTCTGCGTATTCTTTTTTCAGTATCTTACCACGAATCTGCTGTCCTGTCAAAATCCCTTTTCAGAGGATAACCGCTCCAGGCGGATCTCCTGACCGATGACAATTGCTTTCGAGTCAGCTCCATGACCGATTTTTCTCGTTGTTACGACAGGAAGATGTTCCCCTGCATATTTCCTGATCAGTTCTCCCATCGCAGGAGTACAGCGCTGTTCCTCCATCCGGGTAAAGGTTCCCAGAAGAATACCGCCGATTCTGTCAAAAACACCGATCTGCTGCAGCTGACTCAAATAAGTCACCATCTGCGGCACCGTTCCGTTCCACGCTTCAAGAAGCAGTACTTTTCCGTCCATATCCGGCCAGAAAGGGGTACCGGCAAGCTTCAGGAAACAACGGATATTTCCTCCGACCACAATCCCTTCCAGCGTATTTCCCTGCAGAAATTCATAATCAAAATGATAAAGCTGTCTCCCGCCATTCATCACTGTATTGCTGAAATTCCGGATCTGATTTTCCCCATCATCTCTGATCAGATTTCTTACCTGATACAGAACGGACGGAAGTCCTGTTTTCGCATAAATCGCATTCAGTATTACCGTCAGATCACTGTATCCCCAGAACTGCTTTCCACTGTCTGCAATCACCGAAAAATCGAGAAAGGGCAGAATTTCATTGGCCAGATCGCCTCCCGAAATGTCAAATATGGCTTTGACCGTATCATCGCGGTAAAAATCCATCAGTGCTTTTGCCCTCTGTTCTCCCGTTCCCGCCGCTCCTCCTTCTTTTTCCACGATACAGTCACTGAAAACCGGTGTAAGTCCCACCATCATCAGCGCTTTTTTCAGAAGCTCTGTCTTGCCTTCGTTTTCCTTCGAAATTCCATTGGAACAGGCTACTATACCAACTTTGTCTCCAAAATCCATTTTCATTGTGTTTCTCCGTTTTACAGCCGTCCTTCTCTTTAAAGACGAGCCAGAATTTTCTCGATTTCCTGTGCCACCCCGTCTTCATCATTGGATGCAGCAATACAGTCAGCAGCTGCCCTGCATCCGGCAGAACCGTTCTTCATCGCAATCCCCGTACCCGCAAAATGCAGCAGATCAATATCATTATCTCCGTCTCCGAAAGCCACCAATCCTTTCGGTGATAATCCAAGATGCTCCAGCAGAAAGCGGACACCGGAATGTTTTCCGCAGTCTTTATAGGAAATCTCCAGCAGCTGCCGGATAGATGAAGTGATGTACAGATCCGGAACGGTCTGCGCCAGCTCATTCCAGAGTTTCTGCTTCATCTCCTCCGATGGAACCACAAGGTCGATGCTGTCAAGCTCACTGCTGTGGGAAAGCAGAAACTCTCTGATATTATCCACCGGCTCTCTCGTACTCTGTATGTAAGGGATGGCACTGACTGTGGCACCAAAGCGGACAGGATCTTCCACATATTCCTTCTGTCCGTAGGGCTTTCCATCAATGAAAGCTTCATACGCGATGGGAAGCTCCTTTGTCAGTTCCAGAATGCCGTAAACCGATTTTTCTGTCATTTTGTACTGCTTCATACATCTGCGGGTATGCAGATCATAGACTGCTGCCCCGTTTGAAGTAACAGCATAACGGATGGACTTCACCGCCAGTACGTCTTCCGGCAAGGAATTCAGTGCTCTTCCACTGGCAATAATCACCTGAATGCCCTTCCCGGCTGCACTTTCAATTGCTTTTCTTGTACGAGCGCTCAATCTGCCCCTGCCGTTTAATGCGGTACGATCCAGGTCAAGTGCGAAACTGCTGACCTGAAACCCACTGTTTTCCAGTTTTTCAAAAAGGTCTGAGATTATGCACCCCACCGTCTCATAATGAATAAAATCCGTGATCCGTTCATCAACCAGAACCTGAACCTGAGCCGGAAAATCCTCATCAGCATCCCAGAAAATCAGCTGAATCTGCATCCAGGGAAAGACCTCAAACTGAAAGGAGAGATCTCCTCTGGAAAGCGGTGTCCCTCCTGCTTTGATGCACTTCTGTCTCAGCTCTTCTGTCCGCCCCGTCCATCTTCTGCAGAACGATTCAAACAAAGGATCCTTTACATTCCGGTTTCTGCTCACCACACCGTCAAGGGTATGACCCGGAACCCAGATCCCGGAGATTACCGGGTGCTCTTTCGTATAGCAGAGTGTATGGTAAATCGCCATAGCCTCATTAAAATACAGTTTGTCCGTCCAGCCGTCACCATACTTCTTTTCGAGATGTCCATCTTCCAGATGCAGACGGTAAGGAACGGAAAAATAGGAGAGATACAGATACTTTTCATCCGACGCAAGATGCAGGATCCCTGCAATTCCGGACGGATCAAACCCTGAAAACATATCCTGCCACTGTCTGGCTGCTGCTTCATACTCCTGAAACGGTACGCCGCGGCTCTGAAATGCATGATAATTTACACTCATAAATTCCTCCAAAAGGGCGCTGCAAAATGCATCCTTTGTTTCACAGAAATCAATGTCTACTCTGCTTCTGCCGCAATCCGGTAAATTCCTTCCACATCCTTCTGCGTCAGTTTCATATAACCTCCCATTGTTCCGTCTGCACGGTAGGACAGATGTGCGGCAAGCTTCGGAATGTCTTCTGCCTTAGCCCCAAGCTCTCGGAAATTGCGGGGCATACCAATGGAAGAAAGGAATGCACGGAACCGGGCAATTCCTTCTTTCGCCGTACGTTTCTTATCTGCAAAATCCATCTCACAACCCCAGACCCTCACTGCAAACTGCGCACCGCGGTCCGGGCTGTAATGCTCAGCCACATATTCCATCCATGCGGGCATAATCACTGCCAGTCCAGCCCCGTGAGCCACATCATACAGTGCAGACAGCTCGTGTTCAATATCATGGCTGCTCCAGTCCTGTTCTCTTCCCACACCGCAGACATTATTATGTGCCACCATACCTGCCCACATAATATTTGCTCTCGCCTCATAATCCTGAAGGTTTTCCATTACTTTCGGAGATTCTGTGATCATTGCCTTCAGAATCCCTTCACAGAGACGGTCTGTGATTTCCACATCTGCCGTATTTGTAAAATACCGCTCACATACGTGAGCCATGATGTCCGTAATGCCGCAGGCAGTCTGGTATGCAGAAAGGGAACACGTATTTTCCGGATTCAGAACGGAAAACTTCGGACGGATGCCCTCTCCCGTAGCTCCCCGCTTGAACATCCCGTCTTCATGGGTAATTACGGAATCTCCGCTTCCTTCACTTCCTGCTGCAGCAATCGTAAGCACAGTTCCCACCGGAAGGGCTTTCTCAATTACCATATCCTTTGAATAGTAATCCCAGAAGTCACCCTCATACAGAACACCTGCTGCAATAGCCTTGGAGGAGTCGATGGTACTGCCTCCTCCTACAGAAAGGATAAAATCAACATTCTCTCTGCGGCAGAGATCAATTCCCTGATAGACGAGACCGCTGCGCGGGTTCGGCTTTACACCGCCCAGTTCCACATAGGGAATCCCTTCGTCTTCGAGAGATGCTGTCACTTTATCAAATACACCATTTTTTTTAACGGAACCTCCGCCATAATGAATCAGCACTTTGCTTCCGCCGAACCGCTTTACCAGCTCGCCGATACTCTTTTCACTGTCCCTCCCAAAACAAAAATACGTTGGTGAATAAAATCTGAAATCCTGCATATGTTTCCTCCTCCTGTTTTTATTTATATTGCGGCAGTCAGAAAACTACTCTCTTTGCTCTGCCGTCAGATCATACACAAATAATTCGTGCAGTGCCCGTGTGGCACTGATATAGCGAAACTGCCGGAAGAAAGGATTGTCATGATCCCCTCCGATCACAAAAACCTGATCAAATTCCAGTCCTTTCGCCTGATAAAACGTCGTGACAGTGATTCCGCCGGAAAAGACAGAACTGTCCCTGTCAATATAAGACACTGTATCATATTTCCCGCCAAGATACAAATAGCATTCCAGGGCTTCCTGTTCCGTCATGGTCAGAACAGCTGCCGTTTCATAACCTTCCCCGCCAAGTCTGACACGTGTCAACACTTCTTCCATGGCATCCTCCACCGTTGGATACGTCCTTTCCTCAACCGGTCTGCCATGGCGTTCCAGATATTCAATATCAGAAATTCCTGAAACAGATTCTGCATATGCTGCAATTTCCATGGTATTGCGATAGCTTTTTCTGATTTCCATACACCGTATGTTTCTTCCGAAGATTCCCGGAAGAAATGTCAGCACATCCTGCTGCACTTCATCCACTGTCTGTGCACGGTCACCCAGTATGGTCATTTTGCAGGAAAACATCCGTTCCAGAATCACATATTGCAGATAAGAATAATCCTGCATCTCATCAATGACGAGATGACGGATTTCCCGCCGTTTCTTTCCTGTACAGAGCCTGTACTTCAGATACAGCAAAGGATAGACATCCTCATAAGCCAGATAACGATCCTCCGGGGACAGATCATCCAGAACCGGCAGCCCGCAGTCTTCCAGCAGCCAGTTATAAATCCGGTAAATATCTGTCGTCACGTACATGCTCATAAATTTTCCCCGGATTTCCTTCAGTTCCTCCTCTGACAGTGTTTTATTGTAAAGCGTCTCATATTCGTCTGCAAAGTATTCCATCACAGCTTCCATTCTTGACAGAAGAGGAATATCCGGAAACTTATAATAAAACAGCGACAGGAGCTGTTCTTCCTTTCGCACAAACCCACGGTAGCTGATATCCCGGAAGTCCACAAGACGATCCTCCAGATCCACCAGAAAGCCTTCCACCGCACGGACGTATTCCGCTGACTGTTTCCACCTGAAATGAGCCGTATTTCCCATCCGGATCTGATTTTCAATATGATGATACCTGTCTTCACAGTCTGCTGCCACATCCTGCAGTTCCCTGTAGGCAAAAAGGTCAAAGCTTAACTCGCTGATATTCTCCTCCCCCAGTTCCGGGAGAATGTGAGAAATGTAATCAGAAAATACACCATTTGGAGAAAGAATCAGAATATTGGAAGAATTCAGATGCTTTCTGTCATGGTATAACAGATACGCAATACGGTGCAGCGCCACGGAAGTCTTTCCGCTGCCTGCCGCTCCCTGAATTACAAGGATCCGATCCTTCGTATTGCGGATAATATCGTTCTGCTCCTTCTGAATGGTACGGACAATATTTTTCAGCTTCGTGTCACTGCTTGCGCCCAGTTCCTGCTTCAGAATATCATCATCTATTTTCATGTCACTCTCAAATTCATAGATCATTCTGCCGCTGCGTATTTTGTATTGCCGCTTCGAAAGAATCTCTCCCTCCATTCGTCCGCCCGGCGCTTCATACGATGCTCTGCCGCTGTCATAATCGTAAAAAAGACCGCTTGCAGGGGCTCTCCAGTCATAAATCAGGGGCACCTGTCCCGTCTCTTCCGAAAAATTTGCCAGCCCGATATAAAATACTTCCGGTTCCTCCTCACCGTCATACACAAAATCAACACTCCCGAAAAACGGAGAATCCAGCATTTTCCCCATGAGGCATCGCATTTTCATGTTTTCTGTGTTGGCGTTTACCTGACCGAGCAGCGCCTGTCGGTTATCAAAGTTCTCATATCCGTACTGGTCCATCTCCGTGTAGTTTTCCCAGTAATACTCATGCATTCCTTCGATGTCCGTCTGTACCGCCCGGATTTTTTCATCCGTCTTTCGTATTTTGTTTTTCAGTCGTTCTGTCACATAATTCAGATACTCTGTTCCTCTGCTCATTCTGTCCTCATTATTCTTTTTTGCGCTGACTTTACACTCAGGAAACAAACCGGAACAATGTAAAAGCAGGCCGAAACCCATGCCGTCTGATCTGCAAAGCAGATTGCAGTATATCCGAAATATCCCACGAATGCAAAGCTCACAACAGTTCTTGCAATCATCTCAGTTACACCTGAAAAAATTGCCCTTCCCGGATATCCCAGTCCCTGTGTACACATCCTGCAGATGTTCAGGAAACCGAGGCTCCAGAAGAAGTATCCCATGCATCGCAGATACTTCGCCGAAGCATTCAGTACATCTGTCGCTTCGCTGTTCACAAACAGCATGGAAAGATGATATCCGGCAAAAATCAATACCAGTCCTGCACAGAATCCGTACAGAACCGCAATGGTAAGACCATCCTTTAATCCATGTCTGATCCGGTCTGCCTTTCCTGCGCCCAGATTCTGTCCGCAGAAGACGGACACACCATTTCCGATGGCATCAAAGGGACACATGACAAACTGCTTGATCCTCATGCCCGCTGTAAAGCCGGAAACGTAGACGCTGCCGAGGCTGTTGTTGGCCGACTGCATCACCATGCTTCCGATGGCGGTAATAGAAAACTGAAGGCCCATGGGAAGTCCCATCATCAGCATCTCTCCGGTCACATTTTTCTTAACCTTACAGTCTCTCTTTTTCAGCCGGATCAGTTCATATTTTTTTCTGATAAAGATGAAACAGCAGATTCCGCTGACAGCCTGTGCAGTAACTGTCGCAATGGCTGCCCCCGCACATCCCCACCGGAGAACCAGAATGCAGAATAAATCCAGCGCCACATTCAGGCAGGTGGAAAATGCGAGAAACAGAAACGGCGTTCTGCTGTCTCCCACTGCCCGCAGAATACCTGCAAGCAGATTATATAACAGTGTAAACGGAATTCCCAGAAATATAACCAGAAGGTATGCATATGCGTTCCTGTAAATATCATCCGGCGTTGAAAGCAGATGAAGAATACCGGGACACAATACGGCACATACCGTTGTCAGGAATGCGGCTGTTACCACAGTCAGAAATCCCGCATGAAATATACAGCTTCGCATTCTGTCATATTCTCCGGCACCAAAGTATTTCGCAACGGGTACACCGAATCCGCTGCATACACCCGTGCAAAAACCGAGTACAAGAAACTGGACACTGCTGGATGCTCCCACACCGGCCAGTGCTTCTGTGCCCAGACACTTTCCCACAATCGCCGCATCAATCATATTATACGTCTGCTGCAGCAGATTGCCAATCAGAAGCGGCAGCGCAAACTGCAGAATCAGCCTCAGTGGTTTTCCTTCCGTCATATCCTTTGTCATACTATATACACTTCCCATCTCAAAAATCAGACCGTCTGATGATTATATCATCAAACGGCCTCTCTGTTAAGAATAATTCCCGTTTATTTTTCGTCACACACCTGAAAAATATAGAATTTCAGATAATAGGATTCATCTGCCGCCCATAAAATAGGATGATCCGGGGCCTGCGTCCGAAACTCGACCTGCCGCAACCGTTTATGCACATTATGCGCTGCCTGATGAATGGTCTGTGTAAACAGTTCGTACGTCATAAAATGAGAACAGGAGCACGTAGCCAGAAACCCGCCGTCCTTTACAAGCTTCATTCCACGGAGATTGATCTCCCGGTAGCCCTTTACCGCATTTTTGACAGAACTCCTCGATTTTGTGAAAGCCGGCGGATCCAGAATAACCAGATCATACTTTTCACCCTGCTGTTCCAGCTCAGGGAGCAGCTCAAAGACATCACGGCAGACAAACTTCACCGTATCCTCCAGTCCGTTCAGACGGGCGTTTTTCTCCGCCTGATCCACACCGGTCTGAGACGCATCCACACCGAGAACACTGGCTGCTCCTGCCTGTCCGGCATTCAGCGCAAAAGATCCCGTATGGGTAAAGCAGTCCAGTACTTTTGCTCCGGAACACAGTTTCCGGATTGACTGCCTGTTGTATTTCTGATCCAGGAAAAACCCGGTTTTCTGTCCGTTCATCACATCCACCATAAACAGGACCCCGTTCTCCTCGATCATCACATTCGTGTCAAACGCTTCTCCGATAAAGCCTTTGTGCCGTTCCATTCCCTCCTGTTCCCGGACCTTCGCATCACTGCGCTCATATACGCCGCGGATCTGTATTCCGTCCTTCAGAAGAATCTCTTTCAGCAGCGTGACGATCACTTCTTTCCACCGGTCAATTCCCAGCGCCAGCGATTCTACTACCAGAACGTCTGAAAATTTGTCTATCACAAGCCCCGGAAGAAAATCCGCCTCACCGAAAACAACCCGACAGCATCCTGTATCCACCGTCTTTTTCCGGTAATCCCAGGCATTCTGAAGCCGCATCCGCAGAAAAGCTTCATCCACCTCCTGATCCGCCCTCCGTGTCATCATGCGGATTCTGATTTTTGAATTCCGGTTGATAAATCCCTTTCCCATGGGATAACCGTCAAAATCATGGACGGTCACAATATCACCGTTCTCAAAAGAACCTGCGATGGAAGCAATTTCATTGTCAAAAATCCATGCTCCCCCCGATTTAACCGTTCTTCCTTCGCCCTTTTTCAAAGTCACTATGGCACCCATCTGTTTTCTCCTTTTTTTCGCTTCTGTACAGCAGCTGCAAATCCTTTTCTACAATATCCTTTCCGGGCGGAATCTCAGATAGTCGGAAGACACCAGCCTGTATTCGATTCCATTTACGTATCCCAGAAAGCTGTCCCCAAACCGTTCCTTTCCGTGACAGTGGGAATAGACAACCTTCTCTGCACCGTATTCTTCCGCCATTTTTGTGAAACCGCTTTCCATTTCGCCGATACTTGTGGGCGGATAATGCAGGAACAGAATAAACTTCC
Organism: Candidatus Choladocola sp.; assembly: GCA_034093895.1. Classification (GTDB taxonomy): domain Bacteria; phylum Bacillota; class Clostridia; order Lachnospirales; family Lachnospiraceae; genus Choladousia. The sequence continues at coordinate 12,552 of JAXEBU010000114.1, forward strand.
TGTATCCTCCCGCGACAGCCAGATCAAAGGACAGCTTCAGCCGCTCCAGTTCCCGGTCTCTGATTTTTTCAAAATGCTCCCATGAATCACGCCCTTCATAACAGTATCCTTTCGTTCCCACAAGAGCATACTCCTGATACGTAAAATAATTGTTCTGAAGAAATGACAGATGCCCTTCAAACAGTTCATTCAGCTTCCCTGTTTTTTTCGCATCCCAGAACATATCATGATTGCCGCGAAGGAGAATTTTCCTTCCGGGGAGTCTGTCAATAAACGCAAAATCCGCTCTGCACTCCTCCAGCTTCTTTCCCCAGGAATGATCACCGGTCAGCACCACTGTATCTTCCGGGGATACCGTCTTTTTCCAGTGCTTCTCAATTTTTTCTGTGTGGTGTTTCCACTCCCGCCCAAACCGGTCCATCGGTTTGGCTGCCGAAAATGACAGATGGAGATCACCGATTGCATATAATGACATACTACGATCCTCCGATTCCATGGACAGTTACTTCATACCGGAACACGAAACCAGTATAAACCTCATCTGTCAGCTTTACAACCCTCAGAATTTCATCCGTGATACTGTCCCGTCCCTTTCCTGTGACAGAAGAAACGCACCCCGACATATTTCGATATGTCTCAGGGTGCGTTTCTTCTGTCAGTCCGCTCCGGACTGCCTATTTTGTTTCTTCTTCCGCAGCTGTGTCTGCCGCAGCTGCTGCCTTATTATGAATTTCTGTAACTGTCACTACAACAGCTTCCGGATCTGTCATCAGATGAATCTCTTTATTCGACGCAATTTCCAGATCCTTTACAAAAATCAAGTCACCAGTTTTCATATTTTCAACATTAATCTCAATCTTGTCGACCAGTGCTGACGGAAGTGCCTTATATGATATTTCATGGAGCTTCTGCTGTACCAGCCCTCCTAAAACCTTATCATGGTTCAGCAGAATGATCTCTGCTACGGAATGAACCTTTTCTCCGCTCACCAGTGCCTGAAAATCAATCTCATCCATCTGACCCCGGATCGGATTGAAATCAATCTCCTTGATCAGGACATCCAGCAGCTGTCCCTCAATATCCAGCATAATCTGGCTTCCCTTATTACACGTCTTCAGAAGTTTTTCCACATCACCTTTTAAGATTTTCACCGGAATCGGTTCTTTCATCTCTCTGCCAAATACGTTGCCGGTAACAAATCCTTCCCGTCTCAGTTTCTTTGCCTTAATTTCCATGCTTCGCTTTTCAGCTTTCAAAGTATTCATTTATCTTTTCCTCCATAATCACTGAATGCTTAGCGGCCTTTCGTTCCCAGGTCAGTTAAGTATCACTTCTTTGTTACGCCCACAGTATAACACTTATAGCAGAGAAAGATTAACTAATTCTTAAATATATTTTCCTGTTTTTATTGTGATATTGCATAATTTTCACAAATTTGTAAATTGCCATTGCTTTTTGATTCAAAATCAGTTTATTATTACTGTAAAAATATTAGGTAATAGCGAGGTATCCAAAATGAAACCGATCAAAGAAGGTAAGGTACGTGAGATTTATGATAACGGCGACAACCTGATCATGGTTGCTACGGACCGTATCAGCTGTTTTGATGTGATTTTAAACAATACAGTAACAAAAAAGGGAACTGTTCTTACTCAGATGTCCAGATTCTGGTTTGATCTGACAAAAGATATTCTTCCGAACCATATGATTTCCACTGATGTCAATGATATGCCGGAATATTTCCGTCAGCCGCAGTTTGACGGCAACAGTATGATGTGCAGAAAGCTCAACATGCTGCCCATCGAGTGTATTGTTCGCGGCTATATCACAGGAAGCGGCTGGGCAAGCTACCAGAAGGACGGCACAGTCTGTGGAATCCGCCTTCCGGAAGGCCTGAAGGAATCAGAAAAGCTGCCGGAACCGATCTACACCCCATCCACAAAGGCGGAAATCGGTGATCATGATGAAAACATTTCTTTCGAGCAGAGCATTGCCCATCTGGAAAAGTATTTTCCGGGCAAGGGAGAAGAGTATGCTGTGAAAATCCGTGACTGTACCATTGCTCTGTACAAAAAATGTGCAGACTATGCACTGAGCCGCGGTATTATCATCGCAGATACGAAATTTGAATTCGGTCTCGATGAGAACGGCAATATCGTAATCGGAGATGAAATGCTGACTCCGGACAGCTCCCGTTTCTGGCCGGCAGAAGGATATGAGCCCGGCCACGGACAGCCCTCATTCGACAAACAGTTTGCCCGCGACTGGCTGAAAGCAAATCCGGACAATAACTGGACACTGCCGGATGATATTGTTCAGAAAACAATCGACAAGTATCTCCAGAGCTACGAAATGCTTACCGGCAGCGCACTTCAGTAATACAGGACAGAACTGTTTTTTACTCATTTTGTTCACGCTGCCGCATTGTCAGGTCGAACGCAAATTCTTTCATCTCATATTGGAGATATGTTTCCAGGAGCGCATCTCCTTCATACCCTTTACAGATCAGGTTGTGCAGAACTTCATTCAGAAGTTCTCTCAGCCTGTTCTGATTTCTGTCTGCGCGGAGTACTTTTATTTCTGTGCCGATTGCGCTGTCCGATTCTGTCAGCTGCAGGATCACAGATCGGAGAACGATTCCACACAGATTAAAAAACTGCTTCCGATATCCGCTGTGATAGGAAGACAGAATGCGGATCACAAAATCATCCGGAAATCTTTCCAGAAATCTCTGCTCCAGCGTCAGGTTTTCCAGGTATTCATATACTGCATCAACGCCGCATTTATCCGTAATGGGACGGATAGTCGGATAATCCATCGTTATTATGGTATTCTGCGGTGCAAACCTTGCATCATAATACTGCAGAAATCCCGGAATTGCCATGGTTACTGTATCACGGTAATTTTCATTTCCGAAATCCCGGAATGTTCCGATCAGTTTATTATACACTTCTGCTGTTTTCACCGCTTTTTCAAAGACCAGACGGCAGCCCGTTTCATACATTTCACCGGCTGTCATGTTCTGCCTGTGGGGCAGCTGATTTTCATCGGCCTGATTCCGATACTCTTCCAAGCAGTAGAGAACTGCTTCCATCAGCTGCTGCGCCTTTTCATACGTGACCGAGGTACTCTCTCCTGAAGTATATTTTTCTGTCAGCTCTGCCACAACGGGAATCAGTTCTTCCATAGGATATTCACACTTCATCTTCATTCTCCCTCCCCGTCAGACCTCTGTTTCCGGAGCGGACTTTCCTCGAAAAGTATTCCAGATACGTCTCCTCCAGATAATCGAGAGAACCCTGACATTCTTCCTCAAATGCATTCCGCATCAGGCTGATCAGTTCATCATCTGTCCACTCATCCAGAGATTCATTTTTGTACAGATAGAAAATTTCCTGCAGCCGTCCGATGGTTTCGGCATAATCATTCTGCTGAATATAGGCAGAGTCACAGAAAGCAAAAATGAGCTTTTCCAGAATTCCCTGCCGGAATTCCACTCTCTGCTGCTCCTGCAGCACTTCAATCCGTTCTCTCACCAGTTCCGTTGCCTCCCGTTCTGAAAGCCGGAGTCCAAACTGCTCTGTATACTGATTCGTCTTCATGACACGCCCGACCTGATGTTCTTCCGACAGAAGCATCATCCAGTTTCTGTCATCCATACTTCACACATCCCCTTTCTCTGTAAATGCACTGCTGTCTGCTGACTGTTTTGTGATTATAACGCAGCTGTTCTTTCGTTACCAGTCTTGAAAAAAACGCAATTTTGTGGTAATATAATTGCGAAAAGAGAGAATATTTTTGAAATTTTTCTTCAGAATCTTCTCTCTTTTTTCTGTGGCAAAGTAAAAACACCAGTATAAAGAGAAAGGAGCCTGCCATGTCCGATCAGATTCTTCCCGGCAGCCATTCCAATATCATCGAAATTACAGATTTCAACGCACCGGAACTGGACGTATACGCCCGCTTAACAGAAGTTCAGCTTCTCAATCGTCACGAACCGGAAAAAGGGCTCTTTATCGCAGAGAGTCCCAAAGTCATTGAACGCGCTCTGGATGGGGGCTGTGTTCCCGTCTCTTTACTTGTTGAAAAAAAGCACATTGCAGGCGAAGCACGACAAATCATAGACCGGTGCCCTGACATTCCCGTCTATACAGCTGAAGCCGGTGTTCTCTCCCTTCTCACCGGATTTCCCATGACACGGGGCGCGCTGTGCGCCATGCGCCGTCCGGTCCTTCCCGATGTCAGAACCGTATGTGAGAATGCACGCCGGATTGCAATCCTGGAAAATGTAGTCAATCCCACCAATGTGGGAGCCATTTTCCGTTCCGCTGCCGCTCTCGGAATGGACGGTATTCTTCTTACCACCGCATGCAGCAATCCCCTTTACAGGCGTGCGATCCGTGTCAGTATGGGAACTGTTTTCCAGATTCCATGGACTTTTCTCGGACGTGAAGCTTCCAAAGAGGAATGCTGGCCCCAGCCGGGACTGTCTCTCCTGAAATCGCTCGGCTTCAGGACGGCTGCCATGGCTTTAAGCGACGAATCCATTCCCATTGATGATCCGAAGCTCCTTTCCCGGGAAAAACTGGCCGTTGTTCTTGGAACAGAAGGCGACGGGCTGTCCGCGAATACGATTGCGGACTGTGATTATACGGTCCGGATTCCCATGTCACACGGAGTTGACTCATTAAATGTAGCGGCAGCAAGCGCAGTAGCTTTCTGGCAGCTTGGCAAAAAGAATTGACAGGCACGTTCGTCAAATCTATAATAAAATTACATTTAAAATTGGAGGCATATAAAATGACACAGGAATTAAAAGAATTAATGCGCAGTGATATTTCCCTGTTTTCTCAGAAAATCAAAGCATTTGAAGCAGGGGAAATTGACAAAAAAGCGTATAAAGGATTTTCCGGAGGTTTTGGAAGCTACGCCCAGAGAAACGGCGGAAATATGCTTCGTCTCCGCATGGCAGGAGGGCGATTGACAAAAGAGCGTCTCGCCTATATCGCTGACAGTGTTGATGCACATCAGATCAGCCGGCTGAAGCTGACCACCTGTCAGACCATTCAGTTCCACAATCTGAATTCCGATTCCACTGTGGAACTGATGGAAAAGGCGCTGGATGCAGGCATCGTCACCAGAGGAGGCGGCGGTGATTATCCGAGAAATACCATGGCGAGTCCCCTCTCCGGTGTTGAGCAGGGCGAATACTTCGATGTACTTCCATGGGCAGAAGGAGCAGCCGATTATCTGCTGACTCTTGTTCGTGATATTCATATGCCCCGCAAACTGAAAGTGGCATTTTCCAACGGGCCTGACAATATCACGCATGCCACCTTCCGTGATCTTGGTTTTGTGGCACGTCCGGACGGCACTTTTGATGTGTACTGTGCCGGCGGTCTCGGCCCCAACCCGAAACTTGGTGTCAGAGTGGCAGAGGGTGTATCACCGGAAGATACCATTGCTTGTATCGATGCCATGATTGCTGTTTTCACACAGTTCGGAAACTACGAAAACCGGGCAAAAGCCCGCACCCGTTATCTGCAGGATACGCTGGGGATAGAAGGACTGAAAGCAGAATTTGAGAAAGCTCTGGCAGAAAAACGGAAAACCTCTCCGAAACTGACTGCAGTTACTGCAGAAACCATCGCAAAAACTTCTCCGGAAACGATTGCAGATGACCGTATTCTTCCTCAGAAGCAGGAAGGCCTGTATGCGGTCAGCTATCATTCCCTCGGCGGTGTACTTCCTGTTACCATGCCCCGCCGCCTTTATGAGACTATCAAGGATATGCCACAGGCAGAATGCAGAATTTCTCCGGACGAAACACTGTACATCATCAACCTGACTGCAGCAGAGGCAAAAGAAGTGCTTGCACTTACCTCTGACGGAGCTGAGACTCCATTCCAGCACAGCGTCTGCTGTATCGGAGCGTCCATCTGTCAGCAGGGGGTCCGCGATTCCCAGGAGCTCTTTGCTTCCATGGTGGAAGCTGTGGAAAAAGCCGGTCTTCCGGGCAACGCGCTGCCGCTGGTACATATTTCAGGCTGTCCTTCCAGCTGCGGAACACAGCAGATCGGTACACTCGGATTTCAGGGCGGCGTAAAAAAGGCGGATGGAGCCGTACAGCCGGCCTTCACGCTTCTGCTGAACGGTAATGATCATCAGGGAAGTGAAAAGTTCGGTGAACCCCTCGGTTCCATACTTCAGGCAAAGATTCCTGAATTCATTGTGGCACTGGGAAAAACAGTTGCAGCTTCCGGCCTTGATTTTGATTCCTGGCTGAAGCTTCATGAACAGGAATTTCGTGATCTGGCATCACAGTATATCGTAGAATAAATGCAATTGAAAAGTGTGCTTCACATCCCCTTTGCAAAGGGCGGGAAGCACACTTTTCTCTATTTTCTGCAGTTCTGACTGCATCCTGTGCAGTCGCAGCCACAGCAGCTTTTTCCGTTTTTCCTGTTTCTTCTGAAAATCATAACTGCAATTCCTGCCACAGCAAGCACTGCAAAAACAACAATAATATCTGCCGGGTTCATACAATACGTCACCATCCTTTTACATCCCCACCGCCAGACAGATCAGCCGTGCAATCAGTGCGACCGCCCACGCAACCGCACACTGCCAGAAAACAACGCCGACAGCCCATTTCGTTCCCAGCTCCCGCCTGATTGAAGCGACAGAAGCAACGCAGGGAGTATATAGCAGTGAGAATACGAGCATAGTGACTGCCGATACAGGCGAAACAGCAGTCTGAATACTGTTTCCAAACAGAATTCCCATTGTGGATACCACACTCTCCTTCGCCATAAATCCGCTGATCAGTGACGTGACAATCCGCCAGTCACCCAGCCCCAGCGGTGCAAGCACGGGAGCAATCCATCCGGAAATCATTGCCATCAGACTCTTTGAAGAATCCTCCACCATGTTCAGGTGAAGATCAAAACTCTGCAGGAACCAGACTACAATCGTTGCAATCAGAATCACGCTGAAGGCCTTGCTGAGAAAGTCCTTGGCCTTTTCCCACAGAAGCTGTGCCACATTCTTCACTCCAGGCATACGGTAATTCGGAAGTTCCATGACAAACGGAACCGCCTCGCCTTTAAAAATCGTGTTTTTAAAAAGAAGCGCCACAAGAATTCCCACAAGAATTCCCAGAAGATAAATTCCTGTCATAATAAATCCGCCTTTGCCCGGGAAAAATGCGCTGACAAAAAACGCATAAATCGGCAGTTTTGCCGTACAGCTCATAAACGGTGTCAGAAAAATGGTCATTTTACGGTCTCGCTTACTTGGCAGTGTTCTGGTTGCCATAACTGCGGGAACGGTACAGCCGAAGCCGATCAGCATGGGAACAATACTGCGCCCGGAAAGGCCGATCTTCCGCAGCAGTTTATCCATAAAGAATGCCACTCTGGCCACATAACCGCTGTCTTCCATAATGGAGAGGAAGAAAAACAGAGTAACAACAATCGGAAGAAAGCTGAGTACACTTCCGACTCCACCGAAAATACCGTCAATCACCAGGCCGTGGAGTGCATGATTGACATTTGCGGATGTCATCCACTGATCCACAATGGCGGTCAGAGAATCAATACCCGTCTCGAGAATTCCCTGCAAAAACGCACCGATGACATTAAATGTCAGGAAGAATACAGCCCCCATAATAGCTATGAAACAGGGAATGGCTGTCCACTTACCTGTCAGGATCCTGTCAATTTTTTCTGATCTGATTCTCTCTTTGCTCTCTCTCGGTTTTTTGACTGTGCGCTCACAGACATACTCGATAAAGTCAAAACGCATATCCGCTATGGCAGCGCTTCGATCCATTCCTCCTTCTTTTTCCATCTGAACTACAATATGCTCGATCATATCCAACTCATTCCTGTCCAGCTGAAGCTGCTCCAGAATCAGTCCATCGCCTTCAATAATTTTCGTTGCAGAAAAACGAAGAGGAAGGCCGGCTCGTTCCGTATGGTCTTCAATAATCGCTTCCACCGCATGAATCGCACGGTGAATTGCGCCACCATGATCATCCTTGCTGCAGAAATCCTGTTTCTGCGGTCTTTCCTGATAGCGGGCAATATGTACTGCGTGTTCGATCAGTTCCCGTACACCCTGATTCTTTGCGGCCGATATGGGAATCACAGGAACACCCAGCATGGACTCCATTCCGTTGATATCAATCGCACCGTTGTTGTTCGTGATTTCATCCATCATATTGAGTGCAATAACCATCGGAACATTCATTTCCAGAAGCTGCATGGTCAGATAAAGATTCCGCTCAATATTGGTGGCATCTACAATATTTATGATTGCTTTCGGTTTGTCTCCGAGAACAAAGTTCCTGGAGACGATTTCTTCACTCGTATAAGGGGACATGGAATATATACCCGGAAGATCCGTAACGCGTGTATCAGGCCGGCCTTTAATCGGACCATCCTTACGGTCGACCGTCACCCCCGGAAAATTACCCACATGCTGATTGGAACCCGTCAGCTGATTAAACAGTGTCGTTTTTCCGCAATTCTGATTTCCAACGAGCGCATACGTAAGAAGCGTTCCTTCCGGAAGAGGATCGCCATCCCCTTTCATGTGATACTTTCCGTCTTCACCCAGACCAGGATGCTCCGAGGGGTATATTTTATCAATACGGCTGTGCTTGTTTTTCCGTTCTCTGATTGGCTGAATATCAATCTGATCTGCATCCGCAAGCCGAAGGGTCAGTTCGTATCCGTGTATCTGCAGCTCCATCGGATCCCCCATAGGAGCAAACTTTACTACCGTAACCTCCGCCCCCGGAATCACACCCATATCAAGAAAATGCTGTCTGAGTGCACCCTCACCGCCCACATTGGTGATAACAGCACTTTCACCGATTTCCAGCTCTTTAAGTGTCATTAAAAACGCCTCCATCTTTTTTGTAGCTGATAATTTTTTTCAATAAAGTTATACCACGCTAACCTCTATTCGTCAACACTATTTTACACGCCTTCACCGTTTCCGGTACAGTGTATCCGAATCGGATAACTCTTTCTGAAATACTGAATTTTCTGCAAAAAAGAGTGTACGACTATTCTTTACCTGTCTGATACTTACTGCTGATCGGCCGTGGCCAGATAATCGCGAATCGCTCCTGCCGTCAGATCATAATCTGTTCTGACTTCTTCCATAAGCCGGAAAGCTTCCTCAGGAATGACATCTGCTTCTGCCCGAAGCAGCTCTGTCAGTTCTGATACGGACGACAGCAGTTTGCTGAATCCGAGATTCGCGCTGATCCCTTTCAGCGTATGGGCTGCCCGAAATGCTGCCTCTCTCTTTCCGTCCTCCGTGGCATGACACAGTTCGCTGTAACTGCCATCATCCAGAAATTTTTTAATGAATCTATTGATCAGGCTGACACTTGGCAGCAGTTTTTCAACCTGAGCGTAATCGCCGCCCAATTTCTGGTAACACTCTTGAATTTTCATTTCTCAGTCCTCTTTCGTTTATAAGGTAGTGTCAAAAACTACCTGTTTTTTTGTTTCAAAGTCTTTTAAAAACCTTGTATTTATGGGAAATCTTCACTTTTTGAATATAAAAAGAGCATTGACCTCCCATTTCATGTATAATGTCAATCGCCAAACCAACAATAC
>JAXEBU010000115.1:0-12922 GCA_034093895.1 Candidatus Choladocola sp.
TGCCGCATGCCGCCGGACAGTTCATACGGATACTGCCTGACACGCCGCTCCGGCTGATTGATTCCCACCAGCTCCAGAAGCTCAATAATTCTCTTATGTCTGGCTGCTCTGTCAAGATCGGTGTGCTTCTTCAGAGATTCATTCAGCTGATATTCCACCGTAAAAAGTGGATCCAGGCATGTCATGGGATCCTGAAAAATCATGGCAATTCTGTTTCCGCGCAGTTCGCGCAGTTCGTTTTTTGACATTTTCAGAATATCATTTCCGTGGAACAGAATCTGTCCGCTCTTAACCTTTCCCGTTGCCGGGGTCAGACGCAGAATACCGTGGCTGGAGACAGACTTGCCGCTGCCGGATTCTCCCACAATGCCAAGCACTTCTCCTTTTCTCAGCTGATAACTGATATCGCGCACTGCCTGTATCTCGCCGGACTTGTTGTAAAAGGAAATCGATAAATTTTTTACTTCTAATAATACATCCTCTGTATGATTGTCCATGAAGCCTCCCTGAACTGCACAGGAACTGTCCGAGAAATGAAACAGTCTGCAGTTTTTTCGTATATTCATAAAAAAAGACAACGACTCACCCAAAAGAATGACATCGTTGTCTGAAATTTTAATGTTATTTTGTTTTTTTATAAAAATTTATTCGAATGTACTTATTATACGCTTGCCTGACAGCTCTGTCAAGCAAATGCTCCTGTGCTCTTCTGTTTTTCTGTCCGATCCGGAGGTATTTTATTTCTTATAAGATGTCACAAGCTCCGTCACTTCATCCACGTAAGGCCACAGCTGCTCACAGCGGCAGTTTCCTGTCAGGTAAAGCTCCGTATCCTCACCGACCGCATCAATCAGTCCGCGCAGCTCTTCTATTGTGACAATTCCTTTATCTGTCAGTCCGAGAATCTCGTCAAGAATCAGCACATCGCATTCTTCTGTCATCAGAACCTTCTTTGCAAAATTCAGTCCGTTCTTGATATTGCGAACCTCATCCTCCTGTTCCCGCTCTGTGAGACTCTCATAATTCTCCGGGAATTTCTCAAACCGGAACAGTTTCACTTCCGGTTCCAGGCGCTTAAAAAAGTCCATTGTTTCTCCTGACTGTTTCTCCTTCAGGAACTGGATCAGTACAACATTTTTACCCACGCTGGCCTCTCTGAGACCTTTTCCCAGGGCTGCTGATGTTTTCCCCATACCGGTTCCGCAGAAGATGTGTACATATCGTCTGCCCATCATTCACCTCATCGACTCTCCATCCGGCAGAAAACAGAATCCATTTTCCGCACCGGAACTGTATTTCTTCTTCATTTCTTTCCTATTCTACTACAAGTTGACACAGAATGCAATTCTTATTCCAGGTATTCCAGTTTGCTGACCGATACTTCGTACGCAACCCTCTTCTGGGTGGATTCATCCTCCAGCCGCTTCACATACTCCCTGCTCTGTATTCTGCCCCATACCTGCACATGTCCGCCTACTTCGAACCCTGAAGTAAACCGGGCATTTCTCCCCCAGCAGATACATGGAATATAATCCGACTTTCCATAGGGACGGTTGACTGCCAGCAGCATATCCGCAATTTCCCGTCCCAGAGGCGTTCTGCGATACACCGGTGTCTTACAGATGAACCCGTCCAGAAAAATCTGATTACTCTTTATCTTATCACATTCTTCTTCCACAAAGCTGACCTCCCGCGCAAATACGGAAAGTACCAGCCTGTTCTTTTTTTCCTCATGCCTGTTATAAGAACGGAACTGTCCGAAGATCTGTATGTATTCTCCTTCATAATCCTGTGTAACATCAATCAGCCGTTCGGAGATCATCACCGGAATGATGTCTGAGGACTCACTCAGCCTCTGCACGGAAATATCCACCATGTAGAACCCTTCTCCGAACACCTCATGACTGAACGTAAATCCGGATACTATTTTTCCCATGATGGACACCTGATTGTTTTCAATAATCTTATCTGTCATAAATCTTAGTTCTCCCTTCCTTCATACGAAGTATCTCTTCATGTATTTATATTATTTATTTTTATTCCTGACAGATGATATTTAGAACTGTTATCTCAGTTTTTTTTATTTTTTTTTGCATCTACTTGTAATCTCGTGAAATTGTGATAAACTGGACAAGGTTAAATACAAAAACAGTTTATATAATAATATGAAGAGAGAGAAATTGTATGATTAGAGAAGATGTAAGAAACATTGCGATTATTGCCCACGTCGATCATGGCAAAACAACACTGGTAGATGAACTTTTGAAACAGAGCGGTGTATTCCGGGCCAACCAGGAAGTCGCCGAGCGTGTTATGGACTCCAATGATCTGGAGAGAGAACGCGGCATCACAATTCTTTCCAAAAACACTGCCGTATTTTACAAGAATACAAAGATCAATATCATCGATACGCCGGGTCACGCTGATTTTGGCGGCGAAGTGGAACGTGTCCTGAAAATGGTAAACGGTGTTATTCTTGTGGTGGATGCCTTCGAGGGTGCCATGCCTCAGACAAAATTCGTACTTCGCAAAGCTCTGGAGCTGGATCTTCCGGTCATCGTCTGCATCAATAAAATCGACCGCCCGGAGGCAAGACCGAGCGAAGTGATTGATGAAGTGCTCGAACTGTTCATTGAACTGGATGCTTCCGATGAACAGCTGGACTGTCCTTTCGTTTATGCATCTGCCAAAGGCGGTTACGCCGTCCTCGATCCGGCTGACAAACCGGTCAATATGGTGCCTCTCTTTGAAACAATCCTGAATTATATTCCTGCTCCGCAGGGTGACGAGAACGGTCCTACTCAGGTACTGATCAGTACCATTGACTACAATGAGTATGTGGGCAGAATCGGTGTCGGCAAAGTTGACCGCGGCACAATCTCTGTCAACCAGGAAGCCATCCTGGTGAATCATCACGATTCTTCCAAAAAACAGAAAGTGAAAATCAGCAAGCTGTATGAATTCGACGGACTGAATAAAGTAGAAGTTACTTCTGCAACCATCGGTTCTATTGTGGCAATCTCCGGTATTGCCGATCTCCATATCGGAGATACAATCTGTGCACCGGAAGCACCGGAGGCTATTCCCTTCCAGAAAATTTCCGAGCCGACCATCGCCATGAACTTTATCGTAAACGACAGCCCGCTGGCAGGACAGGAGGGAAAATACGTAACCTCCCGCCATCTCCGTGACCGTCTCTTCCGTGAGCTGAATACGGATGTCAGTCTCCGTGTGGAGGATACGGAAGACACAGATACGTTCAAGGTATCCGGCCGCGGTGAACTGCATCTCTCCATTCTGATCGAAACCATGCGACGGGAAGGATATGAATTTGCGGTCAGCAAGGCAGAAGTTATCTACAAGACAGATGAGCGCGGCAAAAAGCTGGAGCCCATGGAGCTGGCATATATCGATGTCCCGGAGGAATTCTCCGGAACTGTCATTCAGAAGCTGAGTCTTCGTAAAGGAGAGCTGCAGGGAATGAGTATCGGACAGGGCGGGTACAGCCGCCTGGAATTCTCTATTCCGTCCCGCGGACTGATCGGATACCGCGGAGAATTTCTGACCGATACGAAGGGAAACGGTATCATGAACACGATTTTTGACGGCTACGGCCCGTATAAGGGAGATCTCCAGTATCGCAGCCAGGGTTCTCTGATCGCATTCGAATCAGGTGAATCCGTTGCATACGGTCTTTTCAATGCGCAGGACCGCGGCACACTGTTTATCGGACCGGGAGAAAAGGTATATTCCGGAATGGTCATCGGCCAGAGTGCAAAACCGGAAGACATCGAACTGAATGTCTGCAAAACGAAACACCTGACAAATACCCGTGCATCGGGATCTGACGAAGCGCTGAAGCTGACACCGCCGAAACTCCTCAGCCTGGAGCAGGCTCTGGAATTCATTGATACGGATGAACTGCTGGAGGTTACCCCGAAAAGTCTTCGGATCCGTAAAAAAATCCTTGATCCGACCCTCAGAAAGAGAGCCGGCTTCCGGAACAAAAACTGAAAAATCAAAACCATCGAAATGCGATAGTCCATTGATCAGGATGATGCAGCAGGCTCTCGTACTCCTCCACCGTGAGTACTTCTTCGAGCTGCTGCATCTCTTTTTCGTCTGTCTTCCCGCAGAGGCAGTCAGAAAAGCAGAGCTTCGGATACAGGACACACCACCAGTTTTTTCCCTGTGCTTCTCCCAGGCAGATTCTGAGCGCCTTATACCATCCGGCCGGAAAGGTACATTCACCGTAAGTACGCTCCGGAAAATAGCACGTTTCCATTGCAGCCGATGAGCGGTACGGTACACCGTATGATTCCAGTACTCCATCTGCAGTCTTTTCCAGCCCGGTCAGATGTTTTTCAAGAAAACTTTCCATTTCCTCCCTGTCGGAAATATCCCCGCCATTCTCACTGATCCACGCAAGGACGCGGTTGCGTACGGCCAGCTTGATCTTCTGATCCTCATCCCCGTCACTGTTCGCCAGAATGTGGAAACGAAGCACCTCCTCCGCAATTCCCTGCTGCAGAATTATCCTGTGGGCAGCCGCCGCACCAAGATTCAGAATAAGTGAAAATACTGCTGCAGCCGCAATTGTCGATCCCCACTTTCTGAGAATATGCTTCCATCTGTCATTTTTCTTTTCACTGCAGCCGTTTTTTTCCAACATAATAGGCAACCCTCCTGTTTTACCAGAAGTGTTGCCTTTCTTTTATTTTATATACAGATTCCGTTGAAAACAAATCAGTCTTTCAGTACGGAGTCCTCTCCTTCCGGGAGAACGAATGCCAGAACGATTCCCACGATGGCCGCCAGTGCCAGTCCTGAAATGCTGACCGTTCCGGTAATCGGAATACTGTCACAGCCGATACCCAGTACGAGAACAATGGCAGCAATCATCAGGTTGCGGCTGTTGCCGAAGTTCAGTCTCTCATTTACCAGGATTCTTACACCAACGGAAGAAATCATTCCGTAAAGCACAATACTGATTCCGCCGATTACGGGACCCGGAATACTTGTAATAACAGCCCCCACCTTTCCGAAGATACCGAGCAGAATTGCAAAGACAGCTGCAATGCGGATCACGGACGGATCGTAATTCTTCGTAACTGCCAGTACACCTGTGTTCTCACCATACGTTGTGTTGGCCGGACCACCGAGACATCCTGCCAGAGCAGTTGCAAGACCGTCACCCAGAAGTGTTCTGTGGATACCGGGGTCAACCATAAAGTTCTGACCTGTCACGGCACTGTTTGTTGTTATATCACCGACATGCTCAACCATGGTAACGAGAGCGATGGGGGCAATGGCGAGAATTGCGTCTGCACGGAACACCGGCATACACAGGAGCTGATCCATGATGCTCTTGTCCATGAAAGAGAATATTTCCGCACTGCCCACTGCGGAGAAATCACAGAAGCCCATAAAGTAGCTGACGATGTATCCGACAATAATTGCAAAGAGAATCGGCATCAGATTGAAGATACCTTTTGCAAAAATGGAAATCAGCACTACGGTCAGCAGTACGCAGACGGTAATAAGCACCGCCTTCAGGCTGAACGCTCCGTCCACATAAAATGCATTGTTGATGGCGGAAGAACTCAGGCGAAGACCGATAACGATAATCACCGGACCCGTAACAATCGGTGGGAGAAACTTGTTTACTTTCTCATAGCCTACCAGCTTGATCAGTAAAGCAAATACAACATAAACGAGACCTGCAATGATCAGCGCACCCTTCACTGCAGCCAGTTTCTCCAGAAAATCAGGATCACCGGCACGGGAATTACCGATTACTGCAATAATCCCGCCCATAAAAGCGAAACTGGAACCGAGAAATACCGGTACTTTACGCTTTGTCACAAGGTGGAACAGAAGTGTCCCCACTCCGGCACAGAACAGTGTAATGGAAGTGTTCAGTCCCGTCAGTGCAGGTACCAGTACTGTGGCTCCGAACATGGCCAGTACATGCTGAATACCGAGAATCAATTTCCGACCCATACTTTTATTCATTTTCTCTCTCCTTCATTTGTTCATTTCAATGACTGCAAAGCTGTCAGTGCTCCGTCCAGATACGGATTTTCTGCTTTTGAAAACGCACCTTCATCCGTCAGCTCTGTGAGCTTCGGATCAATCGGCATCTTACCAAGCACCGGCACATTCATTTCCTTTGAAACCTCATCGATTCTGCTCTTTCCGAATACCGGAATTTCCTTTCCGCAGTCCGGACATCTGATAAAGCTGTAGTTCTCCACCATGCCAAGTACCGGAATCTTCATGGTTTCTGCCATGTTGTACGCCTTTTTCACGATCATCTTTACGAGATCCTGCGGTGACGTCACAATCACAATTCCGTCCACCGGAAGAGACTGGAACACGGTAAGCGGTACATCTCCCGTTCCCGGCGGCATATCGACCAGAAGATAATCCAGTTCTCCCCAGATCACATCCGTCCAGAACTGTTTTACCATATTGCCGAGAACCGGTCCTCTCCAGATCACCGGCGCTTCCGGATCCGGCATCAGCAGGTTGACAGACATTACCTTGATATCATTCTCCGTCAGAACAGGGTAAATTCCCTCGTCATCAGCCGGTGCAGGCCCTGTCAGCCCATACATTCTCGGAATGGACGGTCCCGTTATATCAGCATCCATAATACCGACGCGATATCCCCTGGCTGCCAGCAGATTTGCAAGGGAAGCTGTCACCATGGACTTACCGACTCCGCCTTTTCCGCTGACCACACCAATGACATGACCGATTTCGGAATAGATATTCAGCTCTTCCTGAAAGCTCTGGGGCTTATTTGCGCTGGAACAGCCCTCGCAGCTCTCTTTGGTGCAGCCTGAATTACTGCATGATTTTTCTGCCATATCGGCACCTCCTCATATACATCCTGTAAACATCCCACTTATTGTAATCCAAGACAGTCTGTTTCGCAAGCTGTTTTGTACAGAAAATGACACCAAAATCAAAAGTTTCCGCTGTCCTCTTCCAGAAGCTTCCTCAGATATCTTCCCACTACTTTTGAAAAACTGTCAATGCTTCTGATATAGGCAAAATCCTTACCAAATATTTTTTTCTCTGCCGCCAGATCTTTTTCTTTTCCGGTGAACACACCCAACACACAGACACCGCTGCTGCGCAGCCGCCTCACCTCGTATGCCGTATCCTTTACCGCATATTCTCCATAATACGGACGGGGATTGCGGCTGTCCGGCCGGTTGACGATAATGTCATTCGGCCTGCCGTCACTTAACACAATCAGGATCTTTCCCCCCTCCCGGCGCTTCATCAGTCCGTCTCCCGCTGCCCGTATGGCCAGCCCGTCACGGTTGTTGGCAGATGTCACATAGTCAAGAATCCTGATATTGTCTTCCCGCGGTGCATCATATTCCCGGAATCTCTGGAGAATTGTATAATCCCAGAAGCTGCAGAAACTGGTAATCCGGTGGGGAACACCGTTGTTGCTGAGCGCTTCGCTGATCATATACGCCTGAAGTGCCACCTGGCTCTGCCGGTCCCTCTGTGATCCGCTGGCATCCATCAGGATATCCACCACAAAATCAGAGTGATTGCGGCGATTCGTTTTCCGGAAAAGGCGCCCGGGATCCTCCATTTTTCCCACTTTCCAGAGCAGACGCGGAACGACTGCACCTGACCAGGAGCTCATATCCTCCGGCTCGCTTCTGCGGCAGAGAGAACGCTTCAGTTCATCCGTCAGCTGTTCGATATTCCGGACGAGCATATTGCGACTGTTCCGGAACATTACACGGTTTTTTTCTGCATGACGTCTTGCATTGACGTACTGAGCGTTGGAAATCACCGGATTCTGCAGAATTCCGTCCGTAAAATACAGACTGCAGTCTGCATGAGCTCCGCTGCAGAGCTGCCGGTTGATACGTTTCTGCTCCTGCTCTGTCAGATAGGATCTGCCGTAATTCAGTTCAATATAGGAATACATCCGGGCTGCTGCCTCTTCGGTAATAAACCTGACACGCTGCTGCCCTGTCGCTCTTTTTTCTTCTTTTTCCTCTTCCGCCTCATCCTGAAGAGTTACCACCTGGCTGTTCATTTTATTCAGAATCTGTTCCAGAAGATCTTCGTTCAGCTCCTCCTCCAGGAAATCGCGCCAGTCGTATTCCTGAAGCTCTTCCGTGGTTACAGAAAGCACCGATTCCAGATCTCCGTGCTTTCTCACAAAACTTTTATCAATCAGCGTGTTGTACAGCTCATCCGTCACACGGATGATTGACATCGTATCCGAAGCATTTTCCAGCTTTGTAATTTTCTCCACAGCAGCGGCAATTCTTTTCTCACTTCCCCAGTTATCTGTCAGATACCCGCGCAGCAGCGCAATTTTTATCATTCCCGTCAGAGAACTGCTCATTTTACTGTAGGACAGTTCCAGAAGATCCGAAAAGGCTTTTGCCCTCAGTTCCGGAACACCGGGACGTTCTGCAGCTATTTTCCGGTACACTGCCGCATCCACACACAGCTGTGCCAGCTCCGTCAGCGGCTGCTCCTGGCCGCCGCAGAACACTTTTTTGACGAGATACATGCCCAGCTCGTCTTTACTGAAAAACCGGGCAAAAGCTCCCTGTTTCACCGCATCGTACATGGAAATATACTTTGAACGGCAATAGGAAGCCATATCTATTTTCGTATTCAGCTGATAATTTCCGCTGACTGTCCACATCAGATTACGTATTCTGTTCTCGGCCTCTGCCTGAAGATCATATCCTTCATATCCTGTTATCAAGTGACGTGTTTCCTCCCTGCTACTCAAAAATATCCGCCGGCGTCCACCGCTCCGGAATCCTCGTCATCACAATGTCTTCCACAATTTCACGTTCAAAGAGGTCAAAGGTCTTATTGACGATTCCCATTCTGACCGCAAGTCTGGGAGACAAACCGGAACGTACTGTTTTCAGTGCTCCGATCAGTCCGCGCAGATCCAACGGTTTCGTGGAAATTTCGTTGTTCCCGGCTTTCGTCTGCAAATCGAGGAAAAGGCCGCAGATCTGGCGCAGTCCTTCTTTTCTGAAATCAGGAAACAGGCTGGTCAGAATATAATTCAGTGATTCTTCCGTCACAGACGGCATCTCAATCACCAGAAACCGGGATACGAGAGCTTCATTCAGTTCTCTCGTTCCGGCGTATCCGTAGTTCATCGTTCCGATAAATCGGGCCGCATCATGGAGCTCCACCTTGTCATAACCGGGAACATCCAGAATTCTTCTGTAATCAAGTGTTGCATGAAGAACGGATACGGCATCATTCTTCGCCATGTTCACTTCATCAAAAATCCCGAATCCTCCGTATACAGCACAGTCGTATACCGGTCCCGGCCTGAGCTGAACCTCATTGTTCCGGAAGGTATCTGTTCCAACCAGGGATGCACTGTCCATGTTTACGTGAAATGAGATATTGTACGAAGGCCTTCCGAATACGTAAGCCAGATTCTCGGCGAGAACATTTTTTCCCGTAGCCTTTGTACCGGTCAGCAGGATATTTTCCCCCTGCAGCAGCGCAGCGGCAGCCATCTCAAAAGTCTCTTTGCCATAATAGGGAAGGGCCGGCCGTACAATGCGGCTTCTTCGCTCCTCTTCCACAGGATACGTATCACGAAATTCAGTAATTGCATCAAGAAGCTCCCGGCTGACATGCTGTTCCTTCAGTGCCTGATAAATCTGTTCCATGTTCATTTTTTCCTTTCTCAGATTTCCGTAAAGGAGTACCGTTCCCGGATCCCGGAAGCAATGATATCATATATGATCGTCCCGTCCGGCTGCACGCTTTTTTCAAATGTGACTTCTTTTCCCTGAAATTTCTTTTTCAGGAATTCATCGATATCCTCAATCTCCAGTTCGTTGATAAACACATCTCTCATCTGATTATTGGAACACTGATTGAAAATTTCCCATACTGTTTCATAACATTTCATTTCGTATTGCCTCCCGTCTTTCTTCTGTACATGTTCAGCAGTTCGTCTGTCAGTTTCACAGAAACAGCTTCTTTGCTCATCATTTCCAGTTCCGTTTCTCCCTGCCCGGTAATCATTGTCACCACATTCGTGTCTGTACCGAAGCCGGCCCCGCTGACTTTTACATTGTTTGCAGCAATCAGATCAAGATTCTTCTTTTTCAGCTTTTCTCTGGCATGTTCCACCATATGTTCCGTCTCCATGGCAAATCCGCAGAGAATTTGATTCTCTTTTTTGTGCGCTCCGAGCCAGGCGAGAATGTCCCGGGTGCGCTCCAGCTCTATCACCATCTCGTCATCTTTTTTCTTCAGTTTATTATCCGCCACCGTAACGGGACGGTAATCGGCTACTGCAGCCGCTTTGATAATGATATCCTGATTTTCCGCCTCCGCAGTCACTGCATCGAACATCTCAC
The DNA here is from genome assembly GCA_034093895.1 of Candidatus Choladocola sp. Lineage (GTDB taxonomy): Bacteria > Bacillota > Clostridia > Lachnospirales > Lachnospiraceae > Choladousia. The sequence goes on from JAXEBU010000115.1 coordinate 10,404, forward strand.
GGGCAGATCGCACATCAATCCGTTTTACGCCCACCGGGGGATCAAGATCTGTTTTTCCGCTTACCAGCGTTACCTCCGCGCCTCTGTAACGGCAGATTTTAGCCAGTGCGTATCCCATTTTCCCGGTAGAATGGTTGGAAATAAAACGAACAGGATCAATGGCCTCCATGGTCGGCCCGGCAGTTACCAGAACGCGCATGGCGGACATGTCCTTCTCCAGAGCAATCTCATTCAGAATATGCTCCACAATCACTTTTTCCTCCGGGAATTTTCCTGCTCCCGTATCGCCGCAGGCCAGATGCCCCACTGCAGGCTCAATTATGTTCCAGCCGTAACTTTTCAAAAGCTCCATGTTATTCTGTGTGACCGGATTTTCATACATCCGTGTATTCATGGCAGGCGCAATCAGTTTCGGACACCGGCAGGCAAGAACTGTTGTCGTAAGCATATCATCCGCCAGCCCCCAGGCCAGTTTCGCCATGATATTGGCTGTAGCCGGAGCGACGATCACCAGATCCGCCCTTTTTGCCAGTTCCACATGCTCCACCTGAAATTCAAAATTCCGGTCGAATGTATCGGTCAGGCACTTATTTCCGGTCAGCGTCTCAAAAGTAACCGGCGTGATGAACTGTGAACCATTTTTCGTCAGAATCACATGGACATCTGCATGCTGCTTCTTCAGCATACTGGCCAGATTTGCTGCCTTATACGCTGCAATGCTTCCTGTCACACCAAGAATTACTGTTTTCCCTTTCAGCATGATAACTCTCCTTTTTCACTCGTCAGGCGGATCTTTCCAGTCCGCTTTGATTTTTCGGTTAAGCTGACGTTTTTGTCCTCCCCAGCAGGCGAAGAAAAAACTTCTGCGGAATTTCAAATACAAATACAATTCCAAGAACAATGGCAAATGCAATCTTTACCGCCATATATCCATGTTCTGCTGCCGCATGCAGCTGATCTGTAACAAAATAATAAGCAGTCCAGTACACGTGAGTACCCGGTACCAGAGGAAAAATTCCCGATACGAGAAATATGGTGACCGGGCATTCCTTCCAGACTGCAGCAAGCCTCGAAAGCAGAACCACTGCCATTGTGGCCAGCAGGGACGCAACTGCTGCAGAACCGGTTCCTTCGGCCCAGATATATACTGCCCATCCAAATCCTCCGATGGCTCCGCAGTAAGGATAAAACTTCCCTGGCACACCAAACAGAACGGAAAACGCAACTGTTCCTGCCATAGCAGCAAGTATCTGAATCATCATAGCATGGCACCTCCGACAAAGAAATTGAGAACTGACACGCCAAAACCGACACCGATTGCGATGCAGAAGAAAGTCAGCAGCGCATCCAGCATCCGCACAGCGCCCGAAATATAGTCCCCGTCAGCCACTTCACGTATGGCATTCGTAAAAGGTACTCCCGGAATCAGCGGCATGATGGAGCCGATGATCATATAATTGAGATGTGTACCGACCCGGGCCGCATACAGCAGTCCGCAAAACAGTGTAACAATGGCTCCTCCTGTAATATTCCCCACAATTTTTGACATATGGACAGAACTGAAGCAGAGCACATACGTATACAACAGCAGTCCCGCCAGAAATGCTGCTGCCGTATCTCTTACATTGCCGCCGAACAAACAGCAGAAAGCACCGCTTCCGATTCCTGATGCAAGAATCAGCATCCATTTCCTTTTTCCCGGTAACACTTTGATCCGTTCCAGTTCTTCTGCTGCTTCCCGTACCGTATATTTTCCTGCTTCAATCTCTCTGGACAATTGGTTGATGGCTGCCACACGGTCGAGATGTGTCCCGCTCACCGGGATATGCTGGACTTTGGCAAAAAACTGTTCTCTTCCGTCCCCTGCCGTCAGAAATATCCCATTGCTCAGTATGAATTCACTGTCCGATCTGACTCCATAGTGACGGCAGATCCGTTCCATGGTTTCCTCCACACGGAAGATCTCCGCCCCGTTTTCCAATAGTATGTGTCCCGCCTGGAGCGCAAGCTCCAGAACCTCCTTCTCTTCCATACTGTTTCTATCGCCCTTTCTGTTCTGTACCACTCCCCAAATTCTATCATCTCGTGCAAAACATGTAAACAAATTTCTTTTTTGCGAAACCGAGAGGAATGTTTTTCTTTTCAAACAACGCTTTTTTCATATTGTCTGAAATCCGGGAACGTGCTATACTTCCAACGTAATTGTATTGTATCCCTGTCAGTAAAAATGTCTGACGGCAGATAAAAATCACGAAAACCACGTATCGGCATCCGCCGTGTGCCATACCCTCAGTGGACGGTAACAGACGTGTTTCCTGCATTTTGTCTGTCCCACTCCTTCTTTTTTGGAAGGCAGCACATGGTTCATCTGCAAAAGGGAATAATAACAAGGAGGAAAAATCTATGAACAACACAAAAATCAACACATCGCAACTCGTCATGCTCGGCCTTATGACAGGTATCCTTCTTCTGATGTCCTATACCCCACTCGGCTATCTGAATATCGGACCGCTGGCAAT
>JAXEBU010000116.1:0-5889 GCA_034093895.1 Candidatus Choladocola sp.
CAAGGGACTGGTTCCTTGCGGGTTCTTAGGGCAGCGCCCTGAGCCTCCGGAGGACCTATCGGTATCAATATCTACAGTTTTCAAGGTTCTTCTGAGCCTTTTTCTTTGGCCCGTTTTTTTCATAACTTATTTGACACTACCCTTTTTTATTAATAACATTATTATCTTTCTCTTGTTTCTATCATATCTGATTAATCCTTTTATTGCTATCATTCTATCATCTTTTTTTATAACAATATTGCTAATCCTCATTTTTCCATGTTTACTAAAAAGGAAGGTTATCTTGAAATCACCTCCTTCCTTTTCAAAACATCTGTTGAAAAGTGGCTCCTTCACTTTTCAATGTATCTGCTTTACAGAATTATCATTTGATTCTGTAAAAAAATACCCTGCAGGTTTTCCCACAAGGTATCTCTTCTCTTTCATCAAAGCAATGCATGTCCTTTTTCACATATTTCATATATTTCTTCGTATTTGACTTCTATTAATAGCTGCGGCTTCTGAATGTTTTTCCTCCGGATTTTCCGGTACAGGAAATACGGTATGACCCATCCCGCACTGTGGCCATCTGAGTCTTTGTCTTTTCCAGTACTGTATTTCTTTCATACATGTTCAAACTACAATGCGCATTCACACAGCCGGACATATACTCTCAGTCCAGCCAGCATTGCGCCGGATTCAGTTTCCTTCGGAATATTCCGGTCTGATCTTTCTCATACCCGGCCTGATGGTACCTGAATATTACATTCTGTTCCCCATCTTTTCCGATCATTTCAATTTTTCCAGTCGGATGTGACATCTTCTACAGATACAAAATACAGATTTTCCTCCGTGAGAGGCTGTTCACCCTCCGGTCGGGATCTGATAAACAGAAGGCTCTCGATCTGATCAACATCGATCACCCGCTCCAGTGCTGTAATACTTTTATAAATATCCGTATCCTCTGTTTCGTAACCGCTGATTCCTCCTCCGGAAATACACGTGTATATGGTGCCGTCTTTCAGGCGCACTCCGGTAAAGTAAGGCGGCTCTTTATACGTTGTACATACTGTCGCTTCCCCGTTTTCGTCTGTTCCCATTTCCGTTTCCGACTGTCTCGGAAAATCATACGTGACAGATACTGAAATCGGAGAGAGTTCTGCCTCCAGTATGACAGCTTCACTGCCTTCCAGCGGTGCATTCAGTTCAAGTTTTTTCACATCTTCACTTCCTGTCAGGATCCAGTCAAAGCTCCAGTCTCCCTCTGCTTCTACTGCAACATCCTCTGCCTTGCCGCTGTATACACCGAGATCCTTTAATTCCACATGAATCGGCTTATCAAAAAAGGCTCCTTTCTCATCACTCATCATATCAACGTGAAATTCCATACTCCCGTCTTCCATTACGTAGCTGATCTCCTCGCCTTCTGCCAGAGGTGTCCCATCTGTATGGATCGCTTTTCCGTCCGGACCCGGGACAATTCCGTCGTAAAAGGAAGCGGACCATCCTCCGGTATAGTCTTCATCCTCACCGACTGTAACAGCTATTCCTGAAAAACCCGGCTGTCTGCCGGCTTCAGCCTGATATCCTTCCACTTTGAAAGAAAGATGAGCAAAATAATTATCCACAATACTCTCCTGCGCAGTCACAGTTACCTCTCCCTGTGTCACAGACTGACCAACGTAGGAAGCCATCTGATTCTTCTCCAGTTCCTGACGCTGCTCTGCCGTTATCCGGAGCCTTTCCTCCAGGCCCCTGCTCCAGTGTATATACGCCGCTGCACTGACGCTGATCGTGCCGATTACCAATACTGCGGCTGCTGCCACGGGCCACATTCTTCTTCTGCTGAGAAGATGCGGTTTTCTTTCTGACTGTCGGTCCGGAAGATTGGAAAGTGTATATGTATATTTTTCCCACACATGATCCGGAACCTCTGCACCCTGTCGTAATCCATTTATCATATCATCAAATCTGCTCATATTACAGTCCCCTTTCCGTTGTACATAATTGCTTTTGTCCATCCATTTTTACTGGTCTTCCTGTTCTGATGTCCTCTGTATACTGAGCCTCCAGCTTCTTTCTTGCAGTAACCAGCCTTCCTCTGACTGTGTTTTCATTTACCTGGAGAATCTCCGCAATTTCCCTCGTTTTAAATCCCTCAACGTAATACAGAATGATTATTGTACGGTATTTCCCGTCAAGGCAGTTCAGAAAGCTTTCCCATTCTACATTTGCATATCCGGCCTCCTGAAAATATGGTTCCGGAATCTCCTCCCCCGATACCATTTTTGTTCTCTGTCGGTAAATTGCGTTGCAGTTATTAATCAGAATCCGCGTCAGCCAGGTTCTGAAATACCTGTCTTTTTCCAATGTATCAATTTTTTCCCAGCACGCCAGAGCAGTCTCCTGCATTGCATCAGCAGCATCGTCATCATTTTTCAAAATAGCTTTTGCTATTTTGTACATGGATTTTCCTTCCTGCTCCATCAACTGCTGGAATGCTGCTTTATCATGCTTTCTTGCTTTTCTGATCAACAGATTCATTGTTAAAACACCTCTTCTTCTGTAAGAGTCCGGATCTCTCATTTATGTCTTACACTTATTAGATGAACCAACGCAGAATTTTGTTTGAGTTAATCTTTCTTTTCGTACAGAAATCTTTTTCGTCAAATGTTATTCAGGCACGAAAAAAGCACCCTGACAATTCAGAGTGCTTTTCGTTTTTCCTTGATTTACAAGGCTTTTTCACCGTGCGTTAGAGGATTCGAACCCCCGACCTTTTGGTCCGTAGCCAAACGCTCTATCCAGCTGAGCTAAACGCACATGTTTTTTTCAGCATCACCAATTATATACCTGCTTTTTTGATTTGTCAACAGCTTTTTTGATTTTTTTGTTTCTTAACTGAATCAGGCAAATATCCCACCACTTCAAATACACAGAACATTAAGTGGCAGGTGGAGCCTTGCCTGTATCAGGTGGGTACAAGCCCCATCTGATACAAACAGGCAGTTATTCTTTTTCAGAAGATTATCAAAACTGGCAAAGTCTTCCGGCATCATCAATATAATATACATCTGTCGATCCGATATATATATTATCCAGACCGTCAAAATACATTACGCCTCCCTCACCGTCGTACCAGTAATATGTTTCACCCGGATCGCTGTATTCCGAATAGACGTATGGGCTATAATCTCCCGTTCCATCTTCTTCATAATAATTATCCTCAGAATAATTGTCTTCATAATAATTATCTTCCTCCGGAATATAATCACCATATCCATCTCCGGTATCCTGCGCCTCATAAGCGACGGATTGTGATGCTCTGACAAAAGCAGCATCCGCATAAACGCTTCCATATCCCGAACTTACAGGTGTAAGCATCAATTCCCCATAACTATTCAGGCTCACATATGCCACATAAGTTCCATCGGAAGAATACAGCTGCAATGCAGACGTTCCGGAAGTACTAAACGTACCACTGTCAAAAAGATACCCTCCAGTGCCATCTGCATTGACTGCATTGTAGTATGCCCAGGTTCCGTCTCCATAGAGACAAATACTTTCTGCATTCAGATCCCCATACTGGTACCAGCTGTCAAAATAGGCAATGAAGGATTCCAGGCTCTCTCCATTGGCGCTTGGATCATAATCCACTTCCTCAGTCTGGTTATATGAAATATCCATGAGTTCAAGGGAATCCACTGCATTCCGGTATTCCTCTTCCATGTACTCCGCAGTATCAGCATCCATTCTGAATGCATACGCATAGGTATGAGTATCCGTCTGGAAAAAGATCATTTTCCACAGGCATGTATCTTCATTTGCACCTGTCGTAAACGTAATATCATAAACCGGATAGGTGAACTTCTCCGTAAGACTTTGATTCTGGCTGTCCTGATAATCCGTTACCTCGCTTTCGCTCACCATTGCTGCAAACTCTTCCCTGAATTCTTTGCTCATTCCGTCTGCATCTTCTCCGTTCGCCGCGCAGCAGTTCACGATTACCGTAAGTCCATCCTCTGTCATGTCCGAATAGAAATAGCCGTTATTCCAGTCAGAATTATTGTACAGCGATTTTAAACCTGTGTACTGTACAGCTGCTGTTAAAACACAGGTGGGATTCTGTGCTTCTTCCCCCTGCTCCTCCGCTGTTGTGTCTCCGTTTTCCTCTGTTCTTGTAAAGACAGTGCCATCCTCATTTCCCATATGAAGGCTGTTCTCAGAATCCTGATATATGCCCGCTAACCATATGCCAATTCTGTTATACATGTCATAACGGCCATTTCCATCTCCATATTCATCCACGTATTCCAGATATCCCTGGAAATCCTCAGTTTCTTTTGTGTGATATGTAAAGAGGCCGTCTTCCGTTATGGTAAGTGTTTCTTCCTCCCCGGAATCTGTGTTTTTCCAGAACCCGGCTATTTTCAAATAATCTGCTGTTTCCGTCTGGCTTCCTGTATCCTGTGCCAGCACCGGCTGAACAGTGGCTGCGGACATTGTCGCCGCGCTTAACGCAAAAGTTATAATTACCGCTAATGCTTTTTTCTTCATATCAATACTCTCCTTTCGTATCATATTTAATGTCTCAGCGATACCTGTCAGATTATATTGTACGATGAATCATAAACGGCAACTATTAACTAAAGGTTAACACTAAGAAATTAAAAAATCCCTATTTTAAAGGGTTTTCTACACAACTTGTGTCTATCGTGTGTCTATTAAGATAATTTATTGCAGATCATATAAAGCTGATTTTTGTATGGATTGTGGTATACTGCGGCAGGTGGCTCTGCCGCATTTTCTTTCCATACAATCGTTACAAATTGATTCTTTCTGATAATCATTAAAAATCCCATGACAGTAAATGCCACAAATCGTGTCACCACAACAAATCAGTTCCGTGGTACCATAAAATAAAAACGGAGGCACTATGAAAAACATAGACAAGATCAGATCGGAAACGATCTCCTACATTCAGTCTTCTTCAGCTGATGAACTATACACCCTGTTCTCTTTTCTCAATGATTACGGTTTCGACTGCAAAAGAATCTCGCCGTATTACTTTGACTGCGATATTTGCGAGAAACTATACGGCCACTGCGGCGACGAAGATCTGAGTGCGAATCACTGCCGGGAAATGTTTATGAGATACTGCAATGAAGATGCGGTATGACCCGCCTCTTTCAATCACTTCACAATTCCATCAAACCCTGCCGCAATCAGCTTCTTAACCAGCGCATCAGCATTACTCTTATCAGAAAACACACCGCACTGCACTTTATACTCTCCGTTCTCTCCCTTTACGAAAACGTCGAATCCGGCTTTTTTGATCCGGTCGGCCAGATGATCGGCATTCCGTGATTCCCTGAATGAACCCGCCTGCACTATGTAGATGACCGGGTATAGCTTTTCACCTGATTCATTGAATACGTGGTATCCGGGATTCTGATCCGCGCAGCATTTCGCTTTTTCCAGATCATGGTACGCGCCGATCTGTGATTTTACATCATCCCACGACTTTCGCACCCGGTACCATGGCTGATCCGTTTCCGGAAGAATGTCGGACGGCTGGTCATTTGATATATTCACATCGTCATACTGTGTCAGATGAAACCGTTCCACCAGAGACAACAGCTTATCAACGTATTCCGGATCCGTCGCATATCCTCCAGCCTTGATTATCCTGATAGCATTTTCTGCGTTTCGTTCTGTTTCGATTCCAGGATACCTGCGTTTATCACCGTCCATCGCCCCGATGAAATAGGCCGCCCGGTCGGCAATAGAATCTTCACAGCACGGATATTTCCGGAATTCAGAATAGTTCTGTACGGTTACTCCGTTATATACCTCCGGGCTGTACTTGCCATACTTACTTTCACCGTCCCAGACGCTATCCGGCCACGT
>JAXEBU010000117.1:0-12250 GCA_034093895.1 Candidatus Choladocola sp.
GACCGCTGGCAATCACCTTTAACATCATTCCGGTGGCAATCGCGGCAATCACGCTGGGACCTGTGGGCGGTGCCATCACAGGAGCAGTATTCGGACTGACCAGCTTTCTGCTGTGTATCGGTATCGGAGGAACAAGTGCCATGGGCGCAGCGCTCTTTAATATCAATCCGGTTCTGGCATTTATCCAGCGTTTCGTTCCCCGCGTACTTGACGGATTTCTGCTTGGATATATTTTCAGAGCTGCCAGAAAAAGAACCAACATTTACGCAGCTTCTGCAGTGACGGGCTTCTGTTCCGCGTTTCTGAATACATTGTTTTTCATGACTGCACTGGTTCTTCTCTTTGGAAATACCGAATATCTGCAGGAAATCATCGCAGGCAGAAATATTATCGTATTTGTATGTACTTTTGTGGGAATCAATGCGGTATGTGAAATGGTTTCCGCAACAATCATCACTGCTGCGGTAGGAGCTGCCCTGTATAAAGCGCGTCTCATTCCTGCCACAGTCAAGGCAAATGCCGCTGCATAAATTCTGGAGGAAATAATTATGGTTCTGGCTGTTGATATCGGCAACTCAAATATTGTAATCGGCTGTTTTGAAAATGACAGAATTCTTTTTATAGAAAGGCTTTCCACCAATCAGAACTGCACAGCACTGGAATATACGATCATGATTAAAAATATTCTGGAACTCAATGAGCTGAACAACTGTGCTTTTCAGGGCGGAATTATCTCTTCTGTTGTTCCTTCTGTCACCCACACCGTAAAAGAAGCTGTTGTGCGTCTTACCGGAAAACCGGTGATGGTTGTCGGTCCCGGCGTAAAGAACGGACTGAAAATCAAACTGGACAATCCGGCACAGCTGGGAAGTGACCGGGTGGCCGATGCTGTCGCTGCGATCCACGATTATTCCTGCCCACTGATCATCATTGATATGGGAACCGCAACAACGATCTCCGCTGTGGACCGCGATAAAAACTTTCTTGGCGGAATGATTATTCCGGGGCTGAGAGTCTCTCTTGACTCTCTTACCATGCGGACATCGCAGCTGCCGAAAATCAGTCTCGATCCTCCGAAAAAGGTCATTGGCTCCAACACCATTGACTGTATGAAGAGCGGTATCATTTACAGTACTGCTGCCAGTATCGATGGAGTGATTCAGCGAATTGAGGAAGAACTGGGTGAGAAATGTACCGTCATTTCCACAGGCGGTCTTTCCAGGGCCATCATTCCATACTGCAGACGTGATATCATCATAGATGATCAGCTTCTGCTCAAAGGACTGATGATCATCTACAACAAAAACAATCATTCCTGAAGAATCTGCAAGTCCCCCGCTTAATGCTCTGCGCATTTAAAGTGGGGGACTTGCCTGTTCGGTTAAATTGCACGTGTTGCTTCTTTTAACCACTCTTTTTCTTCCGCATCAAGATACGGTGAAATCGTCCGGCAAACCTGAGCATGGTAGTCGTTCAGAAGTCCACGCTCCCGCTCACTCATCTGTTCCGTCATCACAGCGTCCAGATCAAAGGGAACCATGGTCAGGTGTTCAAAGCACATGAACTGACCGAAGGATGTCTTCTCTGCCTTTTTGCAGACAATCATATTTTCATGGCGAATTCCGTAAGCACCTTCCACATAATATCCCGGCTCATCGGAAGTGATCATTCCTTCTTCAAAAACGGCACTGTCATTGCGTTCCGGCACCACCTTCCATCGGAATCCGTTTGGTCCCTCATGGACGTTCAGACAATAGCCCACACCGTGACCCGTTCCGTGGTTGAAATCCTCTCCCATCTCCCAGAGCGGACCGCGGGCCAGATAATCCAGGTTGATTCCATTGCATCCATAGCGGAATTTCGCCGCAGCCAGATTCAGCGTTCCGCGAAGTACGGCTGTAAAATACTTTCTCTGCTCTTCCGTAGTCGGTCCCATTACAACAGTTCTCGTCACATCTGTCGTACCCTCCAGATACTGTCCGCCTGTATCGGCAAGCAGAAATCCTTCTGCCTCAATGGGGACGTCTGTCTCAGGAGTTGCAGAATAATGGTTCATCGCCGCATGGGGACCGTAAGAGATAATCGGATCAAAACTGTCTCCCAGAAAATGTTCCTGCTCCGCCCGCAGTGTTTCCAGCTTCTTGGCAGCGCTGATTTCCGTAATAGCCATCTTGCCCACATTTTTTTTCAGCCAGTAAATAAATTTCGTCACAGCCACACCGTCTTTGATGTGAGCAATTCGCTCATTCTCCACTTCAGTCGGATTCTTAATGGCTTTCGGTAAGTACGTCAGATTCTCTTCATCGAGAACTGTAATTCCTTCCGGAAGACAGCTGATCAGACGGGAATTTACCTTTGACTTGCACAGAAGTACATTCCAGCCTGCATCCATGGTAGAGACATACTCATAAATGTCATTGTAAGGCCGCAGTACAACACCGTCAGAAGCCAGCGCTTTCTTCAACTCATCAGAGAATGCTTTTTCACCGGCAAACAGCAGAATCTCCTGTTCTGTCATAACGAGGTAAGAAAGAACGACCGGATTGCAGTGTACATCGCCGCCGCGAATATTCAGCAGCCAGGCAATATCATCGAGAGAGGTAAGGACAAATGCATCTGCACCTTTTTCCTTCATTGCACGGCTTATCTCCTTACATTTGTCAGCCCTGGATTTTCCAACCCAGCACACATCCATCTCGGTCACCGGTTCACAGGAAAGTGCCGGACGATCTTTCCAGACTTCTCCCACCAGATCCTCACCACAGGAAATTGTAACCTGATTTGGTGCCAGAAGCTGTTCCAGCTGCTCTGCTTCCCGCGCGCTGACCGTTCTTCCGTCAAATCCGAGACACTGTCCCTGCTCCAGATGTTTTTTCAGAAATTCATGTACCGTGGGAACACCCGGTTCTCCCATCTTAAACAATGTCACAGTGCTTCCCTCAAGCTGTTGTGCTGCCTGTATAAAATACCGACCATCGGTCCAAAGGCCTGCCATATCCTGCATCACAACAGCAGTTCCCGCAGATCCTGTAAAACCTGTCATATATTTTCTGCATTTAAAATAATCGCCCACATATTCAGATCCGTGAAAATCATCGGTGGGAATCAGATATGCGTCCATTTTCTTTTCTTTCATTAATGCACGCAGAGCACAAAGGCGCTCCTGAATCACATTACTCATCTTTATCTCTTCCTTCCTGTTGCTTTTGATTCCTGTCTATTATAACAGACTTACTGTCAGATTTCCAGAAAAAGAGCTGCCGTACTTCCGTACGGCAGCTCCGATGAATTACTGTGTAATTCGTTCATTCTGTTTTATGATAACATGAAGGAGCAATTACTCTTCGATGTCAGCATACATGAAATACCAGTAACCGGTTGCTGAATGCCAGCTTCCTGTGATCTTGCTGCTCTGGAGCCAGAAGTCATTGTAGTATGCCAGCGGGCAGCATGCAGAATCTGCCATCATGATGTCTTCAGCCTCATGCAGTGCTGCAGAACGTTCTACCGGATCTGCTGTCTCTCTTGATCTGTCAAGTGCTGCATCGTATGCTTCACTTACATAGTTACCATCGTTGTTTCCGTTTGTGGAATACATCAGATCAAGCTGGTTGCTCGGATCAACGTAGTCGCATACCCATCCGTTACGTGCGATTTCGTAATCACCGTTACGACGCATCGGAGTGAAGCTGGACCACTCAACGATTTCAACTTCCAGAGTAACGCCGATTTCTTTCCATGCCTGCTGCAGATACTCTGCAACTACTTTGTGGTATCCTGCATCGTTTGTTGTGTAATGAAGTACCGGAAGGCCTTCTCCGTTCGGATATCCTGCTTCTTCGAGGGCTGCCAGAGCACCTTCGATATCTGCTGTTGCCGGGAGATACGGCTCACCGTTGTTTGCACTCTCCATGAATTCAGACTCGTCTGTATCCTTCCAGCCAGGTCCAATAAAGTTGGTTGCCGGTGAATACGTACCCTGCATCAGAGTATTTGCAACGTACTCTCTGTCAATAGCCAGATTCAGTGCTTTACGAACGTTTGCATCGTTCAGCGGCTCAACTTCTGTATTGTAGGAGATGTAGTATGTTCCTGCAATCGGATCAACATGGAACTCTTCATTTCCCTGAAGGCTCGGAATTTCCTCAGTCGGAACATCCTTGATCATAAGAACATCACCGTTCAGATATGCACTGTAAGCTGCATTGGAATCCTCGATCAGGTTCCACTTGATGCTGCCGAGCTTCACTGCGTCTGCGTTCCAGTAATTCGGATTCTTTGCTGTGATAATGTGAGATCCCGGTACCCACTCTGTGATGTAGAACGGTCCGTTTGAAATAAAGGTAGAAGCCTCTACTGCCCATGCATCGCCGTTTGCTTCAACTGTAGCCTCCTGTACCGGGCTCAGTGTGGCAAATGCTGCCAGGTTTCCAAAAAATGTACATGGTGCTGAAAGCTTCACTTCCAGTGTCAGATCATCCACTGCTGTTACGCCCAGTGCATCCAGATCACCTTCGATTGCCTGATCATAACCTTCAACCATGCCAAGTACAGTCTCAGCGTACGGAGCTGCCAGTTCCGGATCGCATACACGTTTCCAGCTGTATACGAAATCGTTTGCTGTCAGATCTGTGCCGTCAGACCATTTCAGTCCTTCACGCAGATGGAAGGTCCATGTCAGACCATCCTCAGATGTCTCCCAGGATTCTGCCTGTCCCGGAATCAGCTGACCTTCTTCATCTGTGGACAGCAGTCCCTCAAACAGATGAAGGATCATGTTTCCGCCGTCAATCGCACTGTTCAGAGCCGGATCAATGGTTTCCGGATCCGGACCAACCTGTACAGACAACTGCTTGCCTTCTGCTTCTTCTGCCGCTGCAGTCATAACTGTGCCGCTAACCATGGAAACAGTCATAACAGCTGCAAGAAGCATGCTAATTACTCTCTTCTTCATATTGTCCTCCTTAAGATTTCTTTTATGTTAACAGCACTCCGCTGTTACATACTCTTTAGTATATCACTACCCTGTTTCTTTGTCCAGAATGAATCAGGCACTGCAGGAATACCGTCAGTTCACTTTATCCAGATTGTGGCAGGCTGCATAGTGACCTTTGCTGACTTCACGCCACTTCGGTACTTCCTGGGCACACTGCTCCGTAGCGTACGGACATCTGGTGCGGAACCGGCAGCCGGAAGGCGGGTTCAGCGGACTGGGTACGTCTCCCTCCAGTACAATACGCTTGCTGGATCTTGCCACCTTCGGGTCCGCAATGGGAATTGCGGAAATCAGGCTCTTTGTGTACGGATGCATACTGTGGAAAATCAGTTCATAGCTGTCAGCCAGCTCCACCAGCTTTCCGAGATACATAACACCGATCCGGTTGGAAATATGCTTTACAACAGACAGATCATGGGCAATAAACAGATAAGTCAGTCCCATTTCCGCCTGCAGATCTTCAAACATATTTACGACCTGTGCCTGAATGGATACGTCCAGTGCTGAGATCGGTTCATCACAGACGATAAACTTCGGATCAACTGCGAGCGCACGGGCAATGCCGACACGCTGACGCTGTCCGCCGGAAAACTCATGAGGATACCGGTTGGCATGTTCTGAGTTCAGCCCCACACACTGCAGCAGTGACTGGATTTTATTGTAACGCTCTTCCTTCGTCGCAGCAAGATGATGGATATCGATGGCTTCACCCACAATATCACCCACAGTCATACGCGGATCAAGACTGGCATACGGATCCTGAAATACGATCTGCATCTCACGGCGATACGGTTTCATATCCACAGCCGTCTTCTTTCCGTATTTCGGTTTTCCGTTCTCCAGAACGGGAGTTCCGTCTTCATTCATCATCGGCACATCGCCGCTGTCAAAAAGAACCTTTCCATCGTAAACAATACGTCCCTTTGTCGGCTCATACAGTCTCAGAAGAGAACGTCCGGTGGTCGTTTTTCCGCATCCGGACTCACCAACCAGTCCCAGCGTCTCACCTTTGTTGATAAAGAATGATACATCATCCACAGCCTGTACGTATTTTTTGTTCTTACCGAATCCACCTGCCGGAAAATACTGATAGAGATGTTCTACTTTGAGTAATTTTTCGCTCATTTCTCACTTCCTCCTTCGAATTCAGCTTTCTGGTTCATCCAGCAGGATGAATAGTGGATATCACCGAAGTACGTCACCGGTGCCTTTTCCCGCAGACAGATCTGCATACAGCTGTCACAGCGTGATGCAAAAGGACATCCCTTCGGCGGATTCAGCATATCTACCGGAGTACCCTCAATAGGAACAAGGCGTTCATGAGTTCTGCTGTCCATACGCGGAATGCTGCGGATCAGCCCCTTTGTATATTCATGCTTCGGACTGTAGAAAATATCATCCGTTGTACCGTACTCTACAATATTTCCTGCATACATAACCGCAATCCGGTCACACATGCTGGCAACAACACCGAGATCATGGGTAATCATCAGGATGGCCATACCGAGCTTGTCTTTCAGTTCCATCATCAGTTCAAGAATCTGGGCCTGAATCGTCACATCGAGAGCTGTAGTTGGCTCATCTGCGATCAGAAGCTTCGGTTCGCATGCAAGTGCAATGGCAATCATGACACGCTGTCTCATACCTCCCGACAATTCATGGGGATACTGCTTCAGGCGCTTCTGCGGCTCATTGATGCCTACCAGTTCCAGCAGTTCCACTGCTCTGCCCTGAATCTCGTCCTTTGATTTGTCCGTATGGAGCCTGATTACCTCACGGATCTGATTGCCGATGGTATAGACAGGGTTTAAGCTGGTCATCGGATCCTGGAAGATGATGGACACTTCATTCCCCCTCATCTTCTGCATCTCTTTTTCCGTCATATCATTAATGCGATGCCCGTTGAAATCAAGAGTACCGCCAAGAAGTTTTCCCGGATACGCCGTCAGCCCCATCAGGCTGTATGCAGTTACAGACTTACCGGAACCGCTCTCTCCGACAATTCCCAGTACTTCTCCTTCTTTTACGTGGATACTTACATCGTTAAGGGCCTTTACCTCTCCGGCCGGAGTAAAGAAAGAAAGGCGCTCATGTTCAATATTTACCAGATATTCACTCATATTATACGCTCCCTTTCCTGATATTAATTCTTCATCTTCGGGTCAAAGGCATCACGCAGACCATCACCGAACAGATTAAAGCTCAGAATGATCAGACTGATCAGCAGAGCCGGAATAAACAGCAGATACGGGTACGTATTCAGACCGTTGATTGCCTCACTGGCCAGACTTCCCAGAGACGGCATCGGAACTGCCACGCCGAGTCCCAGGAAGCTCAGAAAGCTCTCTGTAAAAATGGAGGACGGAATCTGCAGTGTTGTTGTAACGATCAGTGTACCGATGCAGTTGGTCAGCAGATGTTTTCTGATAATACGTCCGCTGGAAGCACCAAGTGCCCGTGCTGCCGTAACGTATTCACTCTCTTTGAGCATCAGGATCTGGCTTCGCACCATACGGGCCATACCTACCCAGTAGAGCAGCGCAAATACGATGAAGATACTGATCAGGTTGGCACCTACTGTCTGAATCCATCCGAAGCCCGGTGTCTGCGCCAGCTTTGCCAGAGGATCCTTCAATGCGAAGGACAGCAGAACAATCAGAAGAACATCAGGTATTGTATATATAATATCGACAATACGCATCATGATCAGATCCACCCATCCGCCGAAAAACGCTGCAATGGATCCGAACAGAGAACCGATCACAAGGATGATCACAGCAGCAATCAGTCCGACCATGAGAGAAATACGACTTCCCATCATGACACGGATTGCGTAGTCACGTCCCAGCTTGTCTGTGCCCAGTACATGGGGGAATACCTTTTCTCCTGCATCGATTCGCGCCTGCTCATCCTCCGAGTACGTCATGGGAGCCAGATTCTCGGAACCGCGGATCTGCTGCTCATACGTATACGGATAAAAGCTCGGTACAACAAATGAGAAAATCATAATAATAACAATAATTACCAGGCTGACCATAGCCACCTTGTTCTTGCGCAGACGGCGCATTCCGTCTTTCCAGAAGCTCACACTGTCGCGCATGATCACGAGGCTTTCTTTTTCCTCTTTGGAAGCGGGAAGGAAGTCATCCGGATTTAAATCTAACTGCATACTTAATGGATTGGCTTTCATCTGTACTCTTCCTCCTCTATTTCAGTTTGATTCTCGGATCAACAATCTTGTACACGATATCAACTACCACGTTCATAAATACCATCAGCGTTGCCAGGAAAATAGTCGTACCCATGATCACCGTATAGTCGCGGTTGGTGATGGATCCGATAAATTCTCCGCCCAGACCGGGAATGGTAAAGATTTTTTCAACAATAAAGCTTCCTGTCACTGTATATGCAAGCAGCGGTCCCAGATACGTAACAACCGGAAGGATGGCATTTCTGAGCGCGTGCTTGAAGAGACTGATAAACTGGTTTAATCCTTTTGCCTTTGCCGTACGCATATAGTCCTGTCCAAGAACGTCCAGCATGGAGGAACGCATCAGACGGGTAATATAGGCAGTCGGATAAAAAGCAAGTGCTGCCACCGGCATTATGTAATGCTTCCACGTGCTGAGTCCCAGAGTCGGCAGCCATCTCAGTTTTACACCGAAGAGATACATCAACAGCGTACA
The DNA here is from genome assembly GCA_034093895.1 of Candidatus Choladocola sp. Lineage (GTDB taxonomy): Bacteria > Bacillota > Clostridia > Lachnospirales > Lachnospiraceae > Choladousia. The sequence continues at coordinate 8,683 of JAXEBU010000117.1, forward strand.
GACCACGAAACTGGGAACCGCAATTCCGCAGGTGGCAATTACAATAATAATATTATCGCCCACCTTTCCTCTGTTCAGCGCTGAAATACAGCCAAGGGGAATGCCCAGCAGAATTGCCACCAGGACGGAAATTCCTCCAAGCTTTGCTGAAACCGGGAATTTGGATGTGATAATAGACATAACCGTACGTCCGCGCTGCTTCAGACTGTCGCCGAAATCACCGTGCAGAGCATCCTTCATGTAAGTCAGATACTGTTCAAACAGCGGCTTGTCCAACCCGTACTTTGCTTCCAGAGCTGCCTGGGCCTTCGGGCTCACTGCCTTCTCAGACATGAACGGACCACCCGGAACCAGGTTCATCAGGAAAAATGTCAGAGTTGCAACCACAAAAATCGTGACGATTGCAAGCCCCAGGCGTTTAAAGATATACTTTACCATAATACAATCTCCTTTTTCCTTGTTCTTTTATATAAACCGATAGCCGGAAACTATCGGCCTGTTTACCGGATCGACAATACAGGACAGTAAAGTGTCGACACAATAATTAATTTTATTGGGTTTTTCACTTTCTGTCAAGTCATTTGCCCCCAAAACTGCTGGTACATCCTGCACAAAATGTCCGGAAATGCCTGTTTTTGCGCGCCGGGCGCGGTCAGCTCTGCTGACATTTTCTCTGCAAGCGAGCACGCGTCATCACGGAGCGTTTTCAGTGTACAGGAAACTCCGTTTCCTGTACGCTAAAAAAAGAGAGCCTGCATCCACAGACTCTCTGACAGGGGTTGAGAGAATCGAACTCCCACTAAGAGTTTTGGAGACTCCTGTCATACCACTTGACCAAACCCCTTTGGCAACTCACCAGATATTTATACCATACAACCCTGTGTTTGTCAATTATAAATTTTACTGCAGAATCGCAGAAATCGCCTCTCTTACATTCCGCACACCGATAAGACGGATTCCTTCCACCCGGGCGGCCTGTTTCCTGCAGACTTCCGGGAGAATGACCGTGTCAAACCCCAGCTTCTTTGCCTCTCTGACACGTTGCTCCGCCATGCTGACGGACCGAACCTCACCGCTTAGTCCCACTTCTCCGAAAGCAATCGTCTTTTCATCGACAGGCAGGTCTTTCATACTGGATGCTATGGCCAGAATAATGCCAAGATCGAGTGCCGGTTCCGTCATTCGGATTCCGCCCGCAATATTCACATAAGCATCACAGGAGGAAAGTGCCAGACCGGCACGTTTTTCCAGAACAGCCATCAGAAGGTTGACACGGTTCAGATCCGTGCCCGCTGCTGTCCTCCGCGGAAAAGCGAGACTGCTCCTGCATACAAGGGCCTGCACCTCCAGCAGAACGGGACGGGTGCCTTCCATGGTACATGCCACCACTGAACCGGAAGCGCCCTCCGGTTTCCCCTCCAGCATATACTCCGAGGGATTCTTTACCTCTGTGAGTCCCGCCTCGCGCATTTCAAAAACACCGATCTCGTTGGTGGAACCGAAACGGTTTTTCACGCCGCGCAGAACACGGTAGGAAGCGTAACGGTCTCCCTCAAAATAGAGAACCGTATCCACCATGTGCTCCAGAACTCTCGGGCCGGCCACAACTCCTTCTTTCGTCACATGACCGACAATAAAAACTGAAATGTTCATCCCCTTTGCGATCTGCAGAAGAACACCTGTGGATTCTCTGACCTGTGAAACGCTGCCGGGTGCAGACGACACATTCTCACTGAACATGGTCTGTATGGAATCGATAATCACCACCTCAGGCTGAACTCTGCCGATTGCTTCACGGATATCTTCCAGATTTGTCTCACACAGAATCAGCAAAGAGGAAGTAAATTCGCCCATTCTGCCGGCACGCATTCTGATCTGCTGCAGTGATTCCTCACCGGATATATACAGTACTTTCTTTCCTTCAGCTGCAAGACTGCGGCACATCTGAAGCAAAAGAGTAGATTTTCCGATACCGGGGTCTCCTCCAACCAAAACAAGAGAGCCCTGAACGATGCCGCCTCCCAGCACCCGGTCAAGCTCTCCGCTTCCTGTTGTCATTCTCGATGACTCACCGATTTCGATTTCAGCAAGTGTTTTGGGACGGGGAGAATCCTTTGCGGCTCCTCCCCCATTTGTCTTCTTTACAGTCAGCTTCGGCTCTTCCGCAAAGGAATTCCATTCACGGCAGCCGGGACACTGCCCCATCCACTTGGATGATTCAAATCCGCAGTTCTGACAGAAAAAAACGGTCTTTGTTTTTGCCATTTACAGCTTCACAACCTTTACCGGGACACTTTCTGCAGCTCCGATTTCCACACTGAGCACCAGTTTTCCGCCCATTTTTGTTTTCATCATACCGATATTTGTGTCGTTAATGTAAATCTTATACTCTGCATCTTCTTCCAGACCGAGAATAATCTGTGCATCCTCTTTCCCCTCAACGTCGAAAGAAACACCGTTTTCTGTTGCGTAAAAGTTATGCACAGCCGTTCCGGGAACGGATTCATATACAAACATACCGTTGCGCTCCAGCTTTGTGATCTCCGCAAACGTTTTTACTTTATATAAATCTCCATCGTGCTCATAATCGGAACGCTTTGACTTTTCAGCCAGTTCAAAATCTCCAAAACTCAGTGTTCCATCTGCTTCTGTGCGTATAAGCTCTTTGATTGCCGACATTTTTCATGCCCTCCTGATTTGTTTTATCTTGTCGTTTTTCCTTTTTTCGTTATAGTACCATAAATGGTTCCGGAATTCCAGCACTTATTCTTCAGACTGTAAATACAATTTTTTCCTTCTTCCAGGAGATGCGCACCGTATCTCCCGCTTTGACGCGCCCTGCCAGGATTTCCTCTGCCAACGGGTCTTCGATTCTGTTCTGTACCGCTCTTCTCAGGGGCCGTGCACCGTATTTTTCATCAAATCCCTCCGAAGCGATATGCTGCTTCACTGCAGGGCTGATTTTCAGTTCCAGATTCATCTGTTCCCGACACCGATTCTGCAACTCCTTCAGGAGGAGACCGGTAATACTGCGGATATTGTCCTCATTCAGGGAGTGGAAGACGATCATCTCATCAATCCTGTTGAGAAACTCCGGTTTGAAAATCCTTTTCACTTCCTCCAGAACAGATGATTTCATTGCTTCATAGTTCTTTTTTTCATCATTTCCGGCACCGAAACCGAGATGCTTCGGAGCAACTATGGACTGCGCACCGGCATTTGATGTCATAATAAGAATCGTATTCTTAAAATCGACTTTTCTTCCCTGTCCGTCGGTAATATGGCCTTCATCCAGTACCTGGAGAAGAATGTTGAACACATCGGGATGTGCCTTTTCAATCTCATCAAACAGCACCACCGAATACGGATTTCTGCGGACCTTTTCACTGAGCTGACCGCCCTCTTCGTATCCCACGTATCCTGGCGGTGAGCCTACGAGACGTGATACGCTGTGTTTCTCCATATATTCCGACATATCCACACGGATCATGGCCTGCTCACTGCCGAAGACCACATCCGCCAGCGCTTTGGAGAGCTCTGTTTTTCCCACACCGGTCGGACCGAGGAA
>JAXEBU010000118.1:0-11484 GCA_034093895.1 Candidatus Choladocola sp.
GGTTGCTTCCTCTGCATTCACAGTCACAGCTCCCATAGCCATCGCAGCCGTCATTGCTGTTCCAAGTGCCAGTGCTTTCAGTGTTTTCATTTTCATTTTGATTTCCTCCTTCTTGATGTTCATGGTTTCCCATTTTTTCTGATGTCTATATCATTAATCATCAGCAAATTCAGGTACGGAAACCAAAGCTGCCAATGCAGCCATGCGTGTATATAATACAACAAAAAATCCTTCTACGCGAAGTAAAAGGAATGCAAAAAAATGAATCTTATAAAAAATTCATCCCGTGGCACAACCAATTCCTCGTGGTCCGGAGCTGGGCTCCCGTACCGCAATAGGCAGGTCTCCTGACTCACAGATCATCATGCATCATCCCCTTCCCGGCTTACCAGTGGATTAACGATGTGCACTCCCTGAATACAGTGACGAGATCGTACAGGACTCTCACCTGTTTCCCTTTTCACCCGACAGAAAAAGTTCTGTCAGACACCTATTACTTTGTATTTAATTATCTGAACTATACCACATCTTTTTCTGTTTTTCAATGCTTTTTCGAATGCGTTTTTGCATATTGACTTTTCCTGTAAGGTTCTATTATGATGAATCAGGAGTCAAATACTGTTTTGAATCAATATAAATGAAACGGAGAAATAAATCATGAATTTCACAGAGAAAAAGCGAAATCTGACGTTTTCCTATGCACTGGTCCAGTTATTCTACTGGGTAAACTTTGCAGCAGTAACAGGGTTTACCAGCATTTATCTGCTGCACGCAGGTTTTTCCAACACGCAGATCGGTATTCTGATCGCGGCAGCCGGTGTCATTTCTTCCATACTGCAGCCCATACTGGCCAGCTATGCCGACCGGCCTTCCAGCCCTTCCCTGAAAAAAATACTGATCACATGCAGTGTCATCATGTTTTTGCTGGCAGCAGCGCTCCTCATATTTCAGAGCAGCCTGATTCTGACAGGCTTTTTCTATACGGCAGCCATCACCTTCCAGCATATTCTGATGCCTCTGATCAATTCTCTCGGAATGGAGACGCTGAATCAGGGAAAAAAGCTGAATTACGGTGCAGCCCGCGGTACGGGATCTGCCTCCTATGCAATAACTGCTTATATTCTGGGAATCATTGTGGCAATGATGAGAGAAATTACTATACCGGTGTCCATCCTGCTTGGGTCACTCACGCTTCTGCTGGTTCTGGCTGCTTTTCCCTTTCAGAAAAGCAGGAGAACAACGGATGACAGGAAAGAGAAAAGCAGTGACGGACTGGTGTATTTTCTGAGAAAGTATAAGCGTTTCTCTGTAACACTCTTCGGCTGTATTTTTATCAATATGAGCCATATCCTGATCAATAATTTCGCTTTCCAGATTGTGGAAAGCAAAGGCGGAGGAAGCTCCGAAATGGGACTTGCCATTGCTCTGGCAGCATTCTCCGAGCTCCCCACTCTGTTTCTGTTCGGTTTTATGCTGAAAAAAGTGCGGGTTGACATCTGGTTTCGTCTCTCCGGCGTCTTTTTCCTGCTGAAATCCCTGGGCTCACTGCTTGCCCCGAATATTGCCGTCTTCTACTGCATCCAGGTCTTTCAGATGTTCGGCTGGGCTCTGATGACCGTATCTTCTGTATATTACGTCAATTCAGTCATGGAAGAGCAGGATGTTATCAAAGGGCAGGCGTATATGACCATGATGTATACGCTGGGCAGCGTACTTGGTTCACTGATCGGCGGTGCGCTGATTGACGCCATCAGCGTAAATGCAATGCTCATTTTTTCTTCCGCTTCCGCTCTGGCCGGTACGGTAATTGTCATGGTGACAGCTTCCCCCCGGAATTGAAAATCTGCCCTGTTTATGGTATATTGATCACATCGAATTAACAGAAAACGGATGGAGAATTACTGATGAATCTACTGACTGCAGAACATCTGACAAAAATATTTACAGAAAGAAAAATACTGGATGATGCCGATTTTTCAATCAACGAAGGGGAAAAGATCGGCGTCATCGGCATCAACGGAACAGGAAAATCCACTTTGCTCAGAATTATTTCCGGGCTGGAGGAACCGGACGAAGGTAACGTGACACGGGGCCGCAATCTCACAATCCGCTATCTTCCTCAGACACCCGTTTTTGCGGAGGATGACACCGTCCTGAGTGCGATCCTCAGAAACAACAGGAACAAGCTGAACGAATGGAGCATCGAGAGCGAAGCCATGGCTGCCATCAACCGGCTTGGCCTTCCCGCAGCCCACGAGAAAATGGCTCAGCTCTCCGGAGGACAGAAAAAAAGGGTGGCTCTGGCCAATGCCGTACTGGCTCCTGTGGATATTCTCGTCCTGGACGAGCCCACCAACCATCTTGACAGTGAGATGGCTCAGTGGCTGGAGGACTATCTGAATGACTTCCGCGGTGCGATTATCATGATCACTCATGACCGCTACTTTCTTGACAGCATTGCCACGCGCATCGTGGAAATTGATCACGGTAAGCTGTACAGCTATCCCGGAAATTACGCCGAGTATCTGATGCTGAAATCAGAGCGCCAGAATATGGCGATTGCCACGGAGCGGAAACGTCAGAGCCTGCTCCGCGTGGAGCTTCAGTGGTTAGCCAGAGGTGCCAGAGCCCGTTCCACAAAGCAGAAAGCACATATCGACCGGATTCGTGCCATGCAGGAACAAAAAGCGCCTGTGACCGAATCCAGAATCCAGATGAGTTCCATCGGAAGCCGGATGGGCAGGACAACCATCGAACTGGATCACATTTCCAAATCATACGGAGACCGACAGCTGATCCGCGATTACTCCTATATCTTTCTGAAAAATGACCGGATCGGTATTGTGGGCCCCAACGGCTGCGGCAAAAGTACGCTGTTGAAAATCATCAACGGAATCATTCCTCCGGATGAGGGAACCGTCACGGTCGGACAGACCATACGGATCGGCTATTTTTCCCAGGAAAATGAATACATGGACTGCTCCTTAAAGGCTATCGACTATATTAAGGAAGTGGGCGAATACGTTAAGACGGATGACGGTGTTATTACCGCCTCCCAGATGATGGAACGCTTTCTCTTTGACGGAACAATGCAGTGGTCAAAGATCGAAAAGCTATCCGGAGGCGAGCGGAGACGGCTGTATCTGCTTCGTGTACTGATGAGTGAACCAAATGTACTGATTCTCGATGAACCGACGAACGATCTTGATATTCAGACACTGGAAATTCTGGAAGATTACCTTGATTCTTTTGAGGGAATCGTCATCACGGTATCCCATGACCGGTATTTTCTTGACCGGATCGCCACGAGAATCTTTGCCTTTGAAAACGGCACACTTTGTCAGTATGAAGGCGGCTATTCCGATTACCTGAACGCCCGCCCTGTGGCAGAACAGACAGCCTCACCTTCTTCCGGCGCTTCGGATGCATCTTCCGAAGCTTTGCCGAAACAGGACAGCCGAAAAACATGGGGCGGTGAGAAAAAGCTGAAGTTCACGTACAAAGAGCGGATGGAATTTGAATCCATTGATTCCGATATTGCCCGGCTGGAAGAGCGGATTGCCGGCCTGGAATCAGAGATGCTCATCGCTGCCACCGATTACGGAAAGCTGAACCGGCTGACACGCGAAAAAGAAGAGGCCGAACAGCAGCTGGACGAAAAAATGGAGCGCTGGGTGTATCTGAATGAGCTGAACGACAGAATCAATGCGCAGTAACCAGGCTGATACGGCCTGCAGATATAAGGGAGGAATGTTATGAACTGGAAGGAGAAATGTCTCTCTGCCCTGGACAGTCACAAAATGTTTGAAGATTCCGGGCACAGGACGCGCTTTAAAGAGCTGCTTGACTGCTACTGCAATTATCCTTTTTTTACGAAGGGGCTGTGCAAATGCATCTATCTCTCTGCATGGGATGATAAGCATTTCTGCATCATGCTGGAGACACTTACCGATCTGAGCCTTGGCAAAGAGACAACAACAAAAGAAATGAGTATTAAGGGAGATGCTCTTGCGGAGGAGCAGCTGGACGAAGAATACTACGTTTATGAACTGTCTCTTGCACTTCTCGAGAACAGACCTTACCGGCAAAACGTATCTGCCGGAATCAGTGTGGGAACCAGATACATTATCAACAGGGCACTGCGCGCTTCTGACATTATCGACCGCCTGTAACCTGAACAAAAGCAGTCTCCAGAAGAGGCCGGGATGTGTTCTAGCACTTTCCCAGCCTCTTTGCTTCTGTTCTGAGATCCTGTATCCGTCTGTTGCAGGTACCCGCTGTGACGCCCGCATCAATCACCCGTCTGCATTTTTTTATCATATCCAGAGCCGCAGCATAGGATGTATCGCTGATCTGTTCAAAAGGTCTCTCTTCTACGACGCTGACAGCCAGCAGTCTGGCCAGCTGATAATCAATATCATTCGTATACAGAATTCCCGCCGCAAACGGCACATTCTCTTTCTGAAGACGCCGGAATACCGGAATTCCCGTTCCTCCTCCGGCAATGACAAACACCTCCGGATCACCTTCCGGCCGCGGAAGCTCAATGCTGCCAAAGAGCGGATCGTACGACCCGTTCTGTATCTCATACAGATCGCGGATCAGTGTTTCGTGAAAGACGGTCTCCGGTGTCCCGAAATGAAAAATAGTTTCGCCTTTCACACAGATAATTTTATCCGAAATCTTCTGCGCCAGATCAATTTCGTGAAGAGACATGATTACGGTAATTTTTTTCTGCTTTGCCATGCTCCGCAGAATGGAAAGAAGCTCAAGCTTATGCTTGATATCAAGATAGGAAGTCGGCTCATCAAGAATAATGATCTCCGGCTCCTGACAGATGGCGCGGGCCAGCAGAATTCTCTGTCGCTGTCCGTCACTGATGGCATTGAAATCGCGTGTACCGAGATCTGATGCATGTACAACTTCCATGGCTTCATCCACCTTCCGCTCATCCTCCGCGGAGAGAATTCCGAGACGGCCGGTATACGGATACCGCCCGGTAGCCACCACATCATGGCACGTCATCAGCTCCGGCTTCATACGTTCCGTCAGAACAACCGCCATTTTCTGCGAAAGAAGCCTATAAGAAAAATCACGAAGCCCCTTTTTATCGAGGTAAACCGTTCCCGCAACGGTCTGCAGCTGCCGCGTGATGCTTTTCAGTATTGTGGATTTTCCGGAACCGTTCGGCCCGATCAGTGTGACAATTTCCCCCTTTTCAATTCCGATGGAAATGTCGCGGATCAGTGGTTTTCCGTGATAACCGACGGCCAGATTTTCTGTCTGAAAATAGTAATCTGCCATTATTCTATCCTTTCTGTCTGCGAATCAGCATTATGATTACAACAGGTGCACCGAAAATTGAGGTGACTGTACTGATGTTCAGCTCCATGGGCGCAAAGGCCATACGCGCAATCAGATCACACATCATACAGAACACGGCGCCGCCCAGAAAAACACCGGGAATCACCACGAGAGGCTTTGAGGTTTTCAGAGCCATTTTCACCAGGTGCGGCACTGCAATTCCCACAAAGGAAATCGGTCCTGCAAAAGCCGTAACGCATCCTGAAAGGACACTGGAAAGCAGGATCAGCGCCACACGGAAAACTCTGATATTAACGCCCATGCTCTGCGCGTACGCCTCCCCCAGCTGATACGCTCCGATTGGCTTTGAGAGCAGAAAACAGAGCAGAAATGAAATACCCACCACAACAGCCGCAATCCGGACATTGCTCCAGCTCATACCGGAAAAACTTCCCTGGGACCAGTCATGCAGATTGACAATGTCAGAATCATCGGCAAAGGTCACAACAAAATCGGTCACCGCGGAGCAGATGTATCCGATCATAATTCCTGCCACCAGCAGAACCGCCATATGCCTGATCTTCCTCGATACAAGCAAAATGAATCCCACTGACATAAGGGAACCGATGAAAGCCGCAAGAATCAGTGTATACGATGATACGGAGCTGAACCTTCCGAGAAAATAGATCATGGTCAGTGCAACCACCATTTTTGCCCCCGACGAAATGCCGAGCACAAAAGGTCCTGCAATGGGGTTTCCAAAAAAGGTCTGCAGCAGGAAACCGGACAGGGAGATTGCACCGCCCAGCAGGGCCGCCATCAGAATTCTCGGCAGACGTATTTTCCAGACAATGCTGTACTGCGTCGAATCCGTACCCTTCCCGGTCAGAATCCGCAGAATCTCCGGTACAGAAATCGGAACACTGCCCGTATTGATATTAATGACTGTTATGACACAGAACGCAGCCAGAAGAACCAGAAATACCATCAGGTACCTGGACCGTTTTTTAAAATTTTCATAGTGAAAGCTGTTTGCCCCGGATTCCGGAGCCTTTATCTCCCGCATAAACTATCCTCCAATCTGGAACAAAAGCAGGCAAACTGCAGTTACATGATCTTATACAGAAACGTCATACCGCTGCCGTCGTCTCCCGTCAGCATCAGATGAATGTCAGTAATCAGCTTCCCGACGATATCTGTTGCCTGATAAAGATACTTTCCGGTGCACCAGACATTTCCTTCCTTCACTGCCCTGAAGTCTGCAAACAGTTCACTCTTTGCCAGAAGATCATCCAGAGAATTCAGCGGGCTGTCTATGGACGAATTGTAGATCAGATAATCGGCATCCACAGCCTGTGCATAGAATTCCTCCATCGTAAGCTCCATGGAAGACTTTCTGTTCTCATCCTCATCATCTGTTATAAGCGTATCGGAAACGTATCTTCCTCCCGCAATCTCGATCATACGCGGTATATAATCGGAAGATTTTCTCACTACCACAGAACCGTTCATATTGACATAGAAAAATGCCACCTTTTTTTCCGTGTTGGGAAAATCCTTCAGATCCTCAATCACCTGTGCCTGTTCATCAAAAAAAGCTGCTGCTTCCACGATCTTATCTGTCAGAACGCCGTAAAGCTTCACCCACTCTGTTCTGCCCAGCGGATGAGATTCATAACTGGAATAGTCCACAAAAACAGGGATCCCCAGCATTTCTATCATCTCTTTCACTTTCGGTGAATGAAGGATCATGGTTGATTCAATGGCAAGATCGCACGCCTCACTGATCATCAGCTCATAATCGGGTTCACTGTATTTTCCCGCAAAGAGTATGTCCCCGTTTTCCATGGCTGTCACTGCATTCTCTATATACCATCCTGATACATCTGTTCCGGTGAGCCGGATATTATCCAGAGAATCCAGTGCATCAAACAGTGCCATGGCTGATGTTGCTGCCAGATATATATTGTCCAGCGGCTTCTGCAAAACGACAATGTCAGAATCCAGATGTTCCGGCACCTCTTCATTTTCAGGCACTACCAGATATCTGCTGCTGTCGTAAATATCAATCAGGGCATAACCGCCGGAATAGAAATACACGTCAAAACATTCCGCGTACATCAGATCCATCGATGACTCATATTCCAGCCCGTCAATCTCCGGCACAGTTTCTTCTGCCTTCGAATCCATACTCCTGCCGGCAAACATACAGCAGGTGGCAATGCATACGGCCATCATTCGGATAAGCCACAGTATGACTGTTTTTCTGTCTGTCTCAGTTCTCATGATTTCCTCCATAAATCTGTTCTGCCTCAGCCTCGCAGCCAAACAGCATGCCGTATACCTTCACCCACTCATCCCGGGCCTTTTCGTCCTTTTCTTCCGCAGAGCAATCTACCACTGCAGGAATTCCGAGCACTTCATAATATTCCAGTTCTTCTCTCAGAGCATCACCCTCCAGGAAAGAAGTATCCCCGGACAGTACCGCCAGATCGCACTGCATGGTTACAAGAGATTTATAATCGGTCTCACCGGCCGCTCCGCATCCGGCTATCCGGTCTGACAGTTCCAGTCTGTCCATCCACTGTACAGCCGTTTCAGACGCAAGGTATACGCGTTCCGCCGGCTTCTGTACAATGACTGCGCACTTCTGTATCCCGCCCGGAAGCTCCACCCCTTCCGGTACAATGAGATAACGGATCGCGTTCCCGCCGTAGAGGCTTTCTTCTTCGGAAATTTCTCCAAAAACCCCTTCCGGTGAAATTTCCAGAAGCTCCACTCCCTGCTCATACCGGTAAATCCTGAAATACTCTGCCGCCTCATTCTGCACAGCTTCGATGCAGTTCAGTCCGGTAATCTCCGGCGTTTCTCCTGCCTGCTCTGCCCCGCTGCTCTGAACATCAGCACCAAGGGATATAAAAACATTGTACGTAATCTCATGGGCCTGGGACATTTTTGTTGTCATGGCGGTGATCTCAATATTCTGATTCAAACGTACCGGAATGACAAACACAGAAGTTTCCCCTTCATGCTCCGGCTCATACACAGCACCTTCCACCCGCGCATATCCGTACGAACTGCTGTCAAAGACCAGCGTTGCCCAGGGCTGCCCGTCCCGTATTTCCACACTGTCACATGTAATCTCCACACGTCCCGTTCCGCCCGACCAGGAAAATCCGTCCGGTTCATATACACCGTCTTCCAAATCGTCCGGGATCACTGTCACAGCTTCCGTCTCTGTATCTTTCCTGTTTTCTGCTGCCTGAAGCCGGATGCAGGAATTTACAGCCAGCATACAGAACAGCCCAAAAGCAAGAATTTTTCCATTTTTCATAAGATGCCTCCACTATCCTCCGCTCATGAGGGTCTGACTTCTTTTGTGCGCCGGGCGTGGTCAGCTCTGCTGACATTTTCTCTGCACGCGAGTGCGCATCATCGCGGGGCGTTTTCATCGTATAGGAAACGAAGTTTCCTATACGATGAAAAAAGTCTGCCTCCCGAAAAGAAAGCAGACATCAATTGCTGGCTACGCAGAAAACCACACAAAATTTTAATGAAGCACTTTCCTCGGAAGTCTTTTCACTAACATCCTCAGCAGGTTTCCTGACTCACAGATCGCCGCGCAGTGATCCCTTCTCAAACACAATTCTGTGTTCAATGGCACGCTCTCACTTTGCTCCCTGTTTACAGTGACCGGATCGTTCAGGACTTGCACCTGATTCCCTTTTAACCCTGCAGGCTGTATCGTCTGCGGGCACTGAAAATATATTGTTATTTATGATTCATATCGATTATAGCAAACCACCGGTGAAAATCAAGTATCATTTCCTTTTTCCTGCAGCAGATAATTCATTCATGTTCAGATCACTCCCCGACAGGGAAGCTACAGACCGCGGAAGTTCTTATTCAACAAGAAGCGGGACTGCTGAAAATTCAGGATTTCACAGCAGCCCCGTTTATATCTCAGTCGAAGATACGCAGCGATTCTCAGGATTCTTTTGCAGCCTCACAGATCAGCTTCGCACACAGATTGTAACCCAACGCACCACTGTCCAGAGTCAGGTCATAATTATGGCTGTCTCCCCACTTTTTTCCTGTATAGCGCGCATAGTAATTGTGGCGGCTTGCGTCCTTCTTCGCAATTGCCTTCTGCAGTTCTGTTGCATTCGTGCTGCCGATCAGTTCACTGACGCGCACAGCCCTGTGCAGCTCATCTGCGTGAATAAACACATCAAGAGACTCGATTCCGGCTTCTTTCAGAATCACATCAGCACACCGCCCGAGAATGACACAGGGACCCTGATGCGCAAACTTCAGAATGATCGCTTTCTGTATCTCACGGATTGCGTCCTGCGGATCATGATAATATGAGCTTGACATGGAACAGATACTCTTCAGAATGGAATTCGTCATGGATACATCCTCTTCCTCCTTCTGAATCAGTTCCATCTCAAATCCGCTCTCTTTTGCAGTTTCGCGGACAATATCCCTGTCATAAAACGGAATGCCCAGCGTTTCGGCAACTTTCTGCCCGATCGAATGGCCGCCGGCTCCGTATTCGCGGCTTATGGTAATAATCTTATTCATACTGTCCATACCTCCTTTGACTCCCATTCAGTAAGTAAATCATACTATATCCGACCGTTTTTCGCAATCAGAAATTGACAGGAGCCTTCCGTTGGATTTTGGGATCCATCCACTGTCAGGGGAGCATCATCAGAAGCCAATGATCGTTTCTCACAGTTTCCGCCTGTCAAAACAAACCACGGACAGAATGAGCAGCACCACAGCCGAAAGACACGCAGTCAGAACAGCAAAGGTATATGATCCCGGATCACACGTTCCATGAATCAGCGCCATCTGATCCATCAGCTTTGTCGGCATATAATCCGACAGAACCGGAAACATGGCACCAACGTACAGAACACAGACCGTAAGACCGGTGCCCAGCAGTACCTGAATACCGGTCTGCGCGACAGATGAAAAAAAGAACAGAAGGACAGTCACCCACAGTCCGAACATCCAGTAATACACGGCTCCCAAAACGTAATGAGCTGCGATACTGTTATCCCAGAAATATGCATTGTAGCATAAGGTGATTCCATAACAGACAAAGTACCCCACAGTCCACAATCCTGCTGTCACCATTATTTTTGATGCTAAAATCTTCTTTCGGGAAAATCCTTTCGTCACCACCGGAATCAGCGTTCCCTTCTGATACTCTGCCGTAAGACTGCCGCTGACAAGCAGCACAAAAATAATCAGGGCCATGGGGATATTCTTGTAAAACTGCACCCAGGAAGTCATGGCATCCACCGTCACCTCTGTCACAACAAAGCCGGCTTCCGCAAGAGAACCGGACATCACCTGCATCATCCATGGCGTCAGCTTTGCGATGGCAGGATTCATGATACCGAAGAGAACAAAAATCAGCAGGAGAAACACACAGCGTCCTGTGCGCACTGCTTCCATCCACTCTTTTTTCATGAATGCTTTCATTTGCCGATCACCTCCATAAAAAGATCCTCCAGTGTCGGTTCCATCTGTTCCAGCCGTTTCAGTGACAGATCTCTGTCTGCAATAAACCGCAGGATCTCCGGCAGTCTTCCCGGCTCCTCCAGCAAAAGCCGCCTCTTTCCATCCTCTTTCAGGAACGGAAACGCAGCCAGCATAAGCTGCTGCTCCTGATACTGTTCCAGTTCAAGCTCCACTGCCGGATCTCTGCGCACCTTACGGATCTCCTCCAGGGACCCCTGCAGCACAATCCGGCCTTCATGCAGAAATGCAAGCTCATCACAGATATGCTCCACATCAGAGAGGATATGGGTGGAAAACAGAATCGTGGTCTGCTCCTTTGCAGCTGTCAGAATATCAAGCAGTTCCTTTCTTCCGGCAGGATCAAGGGCAGAGGTCGGCTCATCACAGATCAGAAGTCTGGGATGGTTGAAAAGCGCCTGCGCGATTCCAAGGCGCTGCTTCATTCCGCGGGAAAACCCTCTGATTCTGTGTTTCTCCCCGGCAAGTCCCACCAGTTCCAGCAGCTCTTCCGTTCGCTTTCCGGCTGCCTTTGCATTCATTCCCGTAATTTCACCGCAGAAATTCAGGTATTCCGACGGTGTCATGTAGGAATAAAACTCCGGTACATCCGGCAGATACCCGATAGTACGGTTGGTGACCGTA
>JAXEBU010000119.1:0-7931 GCA_034093895.1 Candidatus Choladocola sp.
AATCACCTCGAAATATGATACTTATATTTTACCAAATATTCCTATGTTTTTACATATCGTGTTAAGTTTTCAAGGTACAAATTTATATCAAAGGTTACTAACCTTTTGACACCCTAATCGTATCAGAAAACTCCGTCTCCAATTTGTGTTCAAGGCGAACGCACGTGAGACCTGACACACGATTCTGGTCAGCCTGAGCTGACATCTTTTTTCTCAGAATCGCTCTGTGCAATGCACGGGAAAGAGGTGAATATCCGGATGATGAAACTGATCCGGCGGGCCTGCCGCCGATGGCATCTTGTGGTTTGGATTGTTCTGTTGCTCTGTATTCAGGTATTTTGTGATCTGTTGCTTCCGTCGTGTACGGCAGATCTGATAAATATCGGAATCGGACAGCAGGGTCTTTCTTCTGTGCTGGCAGATACCGTCAGCAGTGAAGGGATGAAACGACTGCTGCTTTTGATGAACGAGGAAGAACAGCAGACCGTACTGTCTTCTTACGTTCTGGAGAAGGATATTTACAGACGAAAGGAACTGTCGGATGAGGAAGAAACGAAGCTGCTGAGCCTGATCACCTCTGCCATGGTGGCCGTTTATGCGCTGACAACGGACGGGGCCGATTATGAGGAGGTGCTGGGGGAGGATATGTACGTTCCACGGGGCATGGATGTATTTGCATTACTGGACATGCTTCCGGATGCTTCCCGGCTGGAACTTACGTACCTTGCAAGAGAACGTCTGAAACAGGTGCCGGAAAGTCTGATTGTTCAGGCAGCCGTCAATTTTACTGTGGAAGATCTGAACAGTCAGGGAATTGATACGGAAGCTGTACAGCGAAATTATATGATCCGTAAGGGACTTCAGATGATACTGATTTCTCTTGTCATGATTGCTGCCGCACTTGCAGCCGCTTTTCTGGCAGACCGGCTGGCCGGTGAAACGGCAGATGAACTTAGAAATGTTCTGTTTGAACGCATCATCACAATGGAAAAGCAGGAAGTGGATCAATATCCCGTGTCGTTTCTCGTATCGGTCACAACGGATGATGTGCGGAAGATTCAGCAGCTTCTGGGCACTCTCTTTCATACGGTACTGTTTGCACTGCTGCTTGGCTGCGGGGTCATCATTACCACGTGGCAGAAAATGAAGGGAATGGAGTGGATTGTAACGGGAGCGGTAGCAGCTTCGGCAGTACTGATGGCGGTTCTGTTTCTGTTTGCCGCACCGATTTACCGGCAGATGAGTGATCTGACTGACCGGTATGGACATCTGGTGCGCCAATCTGTCTGCGGAATCATGACAGTCCGCATTTTCGGCGGTGAAAAGAGGGAGAAGGAGCGTCTCGAAAAAGAAAGCGGGATTCTTACAAAGGCAGGACTTCGTGCGGGACATCGTATGAGCTGTATGATGCCGCTTTTGCTTCTGCTACAGAACGGCGCTATACTGCTTGTTGCCTGGGGCAGTGCCTCCGCAATTAATCAGGGGATTATGCTGTCGGGAGACATGGTTGCACTTTTTCAGTATATTATGCTTGCAGCAACCTCATTTCTTGCTGTGACCATGTATGCAAAGTTACTGCTGCAGGGAATGCAGTCACAGGAGCGGATATTTTCCATTCTTGAGAACGGAGAGAAAAGGACCGGTCATCATCAGTCCGTGAATTTTGTGCATCAGGCGAATCCTGCCATAGAATTCTCTCACGTTTCTTTCGGTCGGCAGGGAACAGACAGAATGATATTGAATGATCTTTCGTTTACCGTTGATTATGGGGAGACGGTGGCAGTAGCCGGAAGTACCGGTTCCGGAAAAACAACGCTTCTGCAGCTGATTCCGGCACTCATCCGGCCCACGAAAGGATCTGTAAAAATAGACGGAAAGGATACAGCAGAATATGACCAGAAAGAACTGCGCAAAAAAATCGGTTACGTTCCCCAGGAAACAATTCTTTTTTCCGGGACAGTTGCATCAAATCTTGCTTTCGGAAAAAAAGAAGCGAATGAAAAAGAAATGTGGCATGCGCTGTCCGTATCACAGGCTGATGAATTTGTCAGAAAAAAAGAAGGAGGACTGGATGCGGAGATTGCACACGGCGGCAGCAACTTATCAGGCGGTCAGAGACAGCGTATCTCAATTGCAAGGGCGATGGTGCGCCATCCGCAGATCTGTCTGCTGGATGACTGCTATTCGTCGCTGGATAGTGAAACTTGCCGGAAGGCCTGCAGCGCAATCCGCAGGGAGACAGAAAATGCGGCGGTGATTCTTGTTTCACAGAACCTGCATACTCTGAAAAGCGCGGACCGGATCCTTGTACTGGAGGAAGGAAGGATCATCAGCACGGGTACTCACCGTTCTCTGATGGAAAAATGCGATACGTACCGCAAACTTGCACTTTCCCGGGGCTGGAAGGAGGGCGCAGATGAAGAATAGGAGAATGTCCGGATTTTTGAAAAAATATACGTTCCGTTTTGTTCTGCTTCTTCTTTTCTCTGTGGCAGGAACCGTCTTTACTGTTATCGGTCCGAGCGTTCTGGGTAAGATCACCACGGTCATCTTTGAGGGCATTATGGCAAAGCTTGACGGAACGGGAAAGATGGATTTCGAGAGAATTGCCCGTATACTGTCGGTTCTGCTGATTCTGTACGTGCTGGGAGCTGTTTTTCATCTGCTCCAGGGCCGGATGGCAGAAACCATATCAGAACGTCTGACCAGGGACATCCGCAATGCTGTGACAGCCAAACTGTTCACCATAAAGATGAACTGCTGTGACAGATACGAAAAAGGCGATCTGCAGGCAAGACTGACTACTGATGTAGATGGATTCGGAAGGAATATCGGACCCTGTATTACGCAGACTGTCATGGCAGTGACGACGCTGTCCGGAATCGCTCTTATGATGTTCCTGATCAG
Organism: Candidatus Choladocola sp.; assembly: GCA_034093895.1. Classification (GTDB taxonomy): domain Bacteria; phylum Bacillota; class Clostridia; order Lachnospirales; family Lachnospiraceae; genus Choladousia. The sequence continues at coordinate 2,908 of JAXEBU010000119.1, forward strand.
TGTGCCCATGGCATTTGCGGGACTATTCATACTGCCTCTTTCTTTTCTGTCCCTTCATATTCTGTCGAAAAAGACAGAGCACAGCTTTAATAAGCAGGCAGAGCTGGAGACAGATCTTCAGTCAAAAGCGGAAGAATGGTACAGCGGCCAGAATGTAATCCGGCTTTACGGGCAGGAAAAAGAGGTATGCCGTCAGTTTGCGGCGACTGGCAGTGAATTAAGCAGGATATCACAGCAGGCAATGTTCCAATCTGATCTTATGGTGCTTGTACTTCAGTTCCTCGGGAATGCAGGGTACGTGGTGAGTGTGCTTCTTGGAGGATGGTTTGCAATGGCAGGACAGATCGGGATTGGCGATATTCAGGCCTTTATCCACTATATCCGCAGCTTTGCCCATCCGGTACAGCAGATTTCCGGATCACGCGGAATGTTTCAGTCGGTTATGGCTTCCTGGAAGAGAATAGAACAGTTTCTTTCGGAACCGGAAGAGGCAGAGATTCGTGTTGCCGGGGGAGCGGAGGACGGGAACCTGCAAAAAGGAGAAGTCCGTTTTGAACACGTGTCCTTTGGGTATGTACAGGAACAGATTGTGATTCATGATTTTTCCGCTCTCGTAAAACCGGGACAGAAAGCTGCAATTGTGGGAAAAACAGGAACCGGAAAGACGACGCTGGCAAAGCTGCTGGTACGGTTTTACGATGTGGACGACGGTGCTGTCTTTGTGGATGGAAAGGATGTTCGCAGCTTTCCGTTAAAAGAGCTGCGTTCACGGTTTGGCATGGTTTTTCAGGACGGATGGATATTTGAGGATACGGTGATGGAGAATATCCGGTACGGAAAGCCGGAAGCTTCAGAAGAAGAAATCAGGAGAGCGGCGGAAGCTGTCGGTGCCGATGATTTCATCCGCAATCTCCCAAATGGATATGAGACAGTCATTGGCGAAAACAGCAGCGTACTCTCGGGAGGACAGCTGCAGCTGATCACGATTGCCCGGGCCATGCTTTCAGATCCTGAAATTCTGATTCTAGATGAGGCAACTGCCTCAGTTGACACAGGAACGGAGCAACACGTATGGAGAGCAATGGAACAGCTGATGGCAGGCAGAACCAGCTTTGTGATTGCCCACAGGCTGTCAACCATCAGGGACGCTGACATAATCTTTGTGGTGGAGGACGGTACGATTACTGAGCAGGGAACACACGGGGAGCTGATGAAAAGAAACGGCCATTACGCATCATTGTATAATGAGTCTTTCCTCTGAGATTAAGGTGACGAAAACGGCCGGATGTCCGGGATACCGGAATTTATGTTTCGGTGACCGAAATTAATGGTGTTTCGGTGACCGAAATTTATGGGGTTGACAAAATTATATTTCAATGCTAAATTAGTGGAAACGAAAACAGAGAAAATGCAGTGACGGAGAATAGTACGCTGATCTTCTTTTTTCAGAGAGATACCGGGCGGTGTGAGGTATCAGAAGAGATGAGCAGAACTCGCTCCCGAGCGGCTGCCCGAAATTCCGTTCCGGAAGAGTAGACGCAGACGGTACCCCGACCGTTATATGGGAAGGATATAAGACAGATGTCCGTATCCGCAGAGTGTATGAGTGATCATGAATGAGAGTGGTACCGCGAAAGATATTATCTTCCGTCTCTTGGGCGAACAGCCGGAGAGGCGGATTTTTTTCGTCTGTGGAAAAAGATTCCAAAACATTATGCAGAGTGAAGGAGAAGAAAGAAAATGATGAATTACAGAAAGTACACGAGACAGTATTTTATGCCGCCGGTGCGCAGCATGAAGTGGGCAGAAAAAGAGTATGTGGATCATGCACCCGTATGGTGCAGTGTGGATCTGCGTGACGGAAACCAGGCACTGGTGGTTCCCATGAGCCTGGAACAGAAAATCAGCTTTTTCAAACTTCTTGTCCGGATTGGTTTCAAGGAAATTGAAGTAGGATTCCCTGCTGCCTCCGATACAGAGTATCAGTTCCTTCGCAGACTGATTGAAGATGATCTGATTCCCGATGATGTAACAGTTCAGGTACTGACCCAGGCAAGAGAACACATTATCCGCAAAACCTTTGAAGCACTGAAGGGTGCAAAGAATGCAATTGTACACGTTTATAATTCGACTTCTCTTGCACAGAGAGAACAGGTGTTCCGCAAATCAAAAGAAGAGATTCTGCAGATTGCCGTTGACGGGGCAAAGCTTCTGAAAGAGCTGGCAGAGCAGGAGGGCGCAGATTATCGCTTCGAGTACAGTCCTGAGAGCTTTACCGGTACAGAAATTGATTACGCGGTGGAAGTATGCAATGCAGTGCTGGATGTATGGCAGCCGACTGCAGACAGAAAAGCCATTATCAATCTGCCCAGCACGGTGCAGATGTCCATGCCGCACGTATATGCAAGCCAGATTGAATACGTAAATGACAATCTGAAATACAGAGACAATGTGATTCTTTCCCTGCATCCTCACAATGACCGCGGCTGCGGTATTTCAGATGCAGAAATGGGAATTCTGGCAGGAGCAGACCGTATTGAGGGCACGCTGTTCGGAAACGGCGAGCGTACAGGAAACGTGGATATCGTGACACTGGCCCTCAACATGTATGCACAGGGCGTGGATCCTCAGCTTGACTTCCATGATATGACATACGTGACAGAATCATACGAAGCGTATACGGGAATGAAAGTGGATGAGAGAAGTCCCTACGGCGGAGCGCTTGTGTTTGCTGCATTTTCCGGATCTCACCAGGACGCCATTGCAAAGGGTATGAAATACCGGGAAGAAAACAACTGCGAGACGTGGACTGTACCGTATCTGCCCATTGATCCGACAGATATCGGCCGTTCTTACGATGCAGATGTGATCCGCATTAACAGCCAGTCCGGTAAGGGCGGCGTAGGCTATATCCTGGAGCAGCATTATGGACTGAAGCTTCCGAAGAAGATGCGCGAGGCCATGGGATACGTTGCAAAGGGTGTATCCGATGCGCAGCATAAGGAACTTATGCCGGAAGAGATCTTCCGTCTGTTCAAGGAGAAATTTGAGAATATCACAGAGCCGTATAAGATTGAGGAAGTACACTTCAAACAGCACAACGGCATTATCGCTGAAGTAACAGCAACGTACAACGGAGCGAAGAATGTAATTGTTGCTTCCGGAAACGGACGTCTGAATGCAGTGAGCAACGCCATGAAGCGTCATTTCCGCATGGAATACGATCTCGTAACGTACGAAGAGCATGCACTGGAACAGAGTTCGAGCTCCAGAGCAATTGCCTACGTCGGTATTCGCGACAAGAACGGTAAGATCCACTGGGGTGCAGGTCTTGATGTGGATATTATTAAAGCATCCATCGATGCACTTCTCACGGCAATCAATCATATGACAGAATCAAATGCAGAAAAATAGAAAATAATGTGACACAGAACTGTCTGACCGGTCATGCGGGATGAAAAAATCCAGCATGACCGCAGACAGTTTTATTTTTTCTGGTATTATCGAAAAACATGTGTTATATTTAGTTAAAAGATCGGATGTATATTTATGCAGATGGAGCGGTTTTAACCAAATCAGAAGAGTCCCCACTTCAAGTGTACAGAGTATTATGTGGCGGCAAAATTTGATCAAGACGTGGTTTTAAAATGGATAAGGAGTTGTATATGAACTGGAACAGAACGGAAATTACAGGAAATAATATGGGATTTCTGATGAGTGGTCCAAAATCTTCCCGTGAGATGGTAGAGTTTCTGAAAGAAGGTGCGATGTATCGTGATTTTGGATCGGTTCTGAGAAGTGTCTTTCCTTTCGATGACCTGAATACGAGACTGGCCCACGGGCTTTCAGAAATAAATGGCGAGGATTATGAAAAAACAATACGAAAGGTACGCAACTGGGTCAACGGAAAAAATCTTCCGCAGAAAAGGGAAGTACTGTTTCAGATCTGCTTCGTTCTTGGACTTGGAGAAGACGCATCGGATAAAATCCTGGCAACTGCATCGGATACAGGAATTCATTACCGCAATCCGGAAGAAATCTGTTACGCCTTTGCTCTGAGAAACGGATATTCTTATGAAAAGGCGGTTCTTCTGAAAAATGAGATGATGAAACGATATGAAACTGTATCCCGGAATTCTCCGGAAAACAGAGTGTATACGAAGCAGGTACGTGCTTCTTTTGATCACGTAAGGACAGAAGAAGATCTTCTGGAATTCTTCGATGAAAACGGAGCGTATCTCGGATATCTCCATGAAACGGCGTACAAAAAATTTATGGAGCTGCTGGATGCACTGCAGAAACCGGCAGAACGGTTCGGAGAAACGGAGCGGAAATATACGATGGAGGAAGTTGTCAATTCGTATATCCGTATGAATGTGCCTGAGACGAAAGCAACGGCAGGCTATACACTGCTGCAGCGTCTTGTGAAAAAATACTGGCCCGGTGAGACGAATCTTGTGAATATGAGAAGCCGCAGGGAAGACGTAAGCCGGAAGACAATTATCCTGCTGTATCTTGTGACGGAAGCTTTTGACGGGCTGGAAAGCGATGACCTGGAGAACTATTATCTGGAGGATCTGGAAGAAGAGGATGACAGCGATACATTGCTGGAAATACGATTTGAAAAAATGAATCTGTTCCTGGAAACGTACGGTATGAACCGTCTTGATCCGGGGAATCCTTTTGATTTTCTTGTGCTTTACGCCATGAAGACGGAGCAGGAGGAATTTGCGGGAGAACGGATGGAACAGGTACTGAACGAACTGTTTCAGGATGAATAGAAAAACGGATCCGACAGCAGGCTTGCCTGCTTTTTAACTTGCACAGGAAATTATTTGCAAAATCGGTTTCCTGTATATGCTAAAGTACTGATGATGAAAAGAAGGTAGTGTCAACTAAGTAATGAAAAAACAGAGCCAAGTAAAAAGGCTCATAAGAACCTTGAAAATATAGATATTGATACCGATAGGTCCTCCGGAGGCTCAGGGCGCTGCCCTAAGAACCCGCAAGGGACCAGTCCCTTG
>JAXEBU010000120.1:0-8912 GCA_034093895.1 Candidatus Choladocola sp.
AGAGCAAAGCTGGCCTATATCATTGATGCGACCGCTGCCCCTGTATGCATTATTGCCCCGATTTCCAGCTGGGCAGCCGCAGTAAATTCCTACGTACCGGAGGATGCCGGGATCACCGGATTTCAGCTGTTTCTCCGCACGATTCCGTACAATCTGTACGCACTGCTTACACTGGCAATGGTCCTGTACATCTGCATTACCGGTCTCGATTTCGGACTGATGAAAAAGCATGAAGACAACGCCGCAAAAGGGGATCTGTTTACCAGCGGAAAAGAAGAATTCACTCAGGTAAAACAGGAAGAAACAAACCCTCATGGAAAGGTAATTGACCTTGTTCTGCCTGTTGCAGTCCTCATTTTCTCTGCAATAGGTGCCATGATCTACACCGGCTATCTGGATGGTGCTACTGACATCATTACGGCATTTGCAGGATGCAATGCAGAGATCAGTCTGATTTTTGCAACGTTCATTACAATTCTGTTCATGCTGTTTCTGTATCTGCCGCGTAAGGTTGTATCGTTCAAAGGCTTCATGGACAGCTTTGTGGAAGGCTTCCGCCTGATGATCCCCGCAGTAGGAATTCTGATCTTTGCCTGGACACTGAAAGGTATGGGTGACGCCCTTGAAATCGGTACTTTCGTGGAAAATATCGTCGGAAACAGTGCTTCCGCCAGTGTCGTTCTGCCTGCCATCATGTTTATCATTGCCGTTTTTCTCGGCTTTTCAACAGGCACCAGCTGGGGAACCTTTGCAATCCTCGTCCCCATCGTGACAGCCATGTTCCCGGGAGCAGGCCAGCTGGAAATGATGGTAATTTCCGTATCTGCAGTTCTGGCAGGTGCCGTCTGCGGTGATCATGTTTCTCCGATTTCAGATACGACTGTCATGTCTTCTGCCGGAGCACAGAGCAATCATATCAACCATGTATCCACGCAGATGCAGTATGCCGCTGTTGTTGCGGTTGTCTGCGTAATCGGTTACATCATTGCAGGTATCGTTCAGGTATGGTGGATCACGCTCATTGCCAGTCACGCACTCCTTCTCATCGCTCTGACTGTAATACACAAAACGGTCGGAAAGACAGGCTGATGGTAGAAAGGATAAATCGATATGGTACGAATAGATGTCCCATACATTGACCAGAGCGAAAAATACCCCACAGGGTGTGAGAGTGTATCCGCCGTTATGCTGCTGCAGTTTCTCGGCTATTCCATCACTGTGGACGAATTTATCGCAGACTGTCTGGACCAGAGATCATTTGAACAAAAAGGATCGGAGCTTTACGGCCCCGATCCGGAAAAATATTTCTGCGGAAGTCCCTATGACGAGAATTCCTTTGGCTGCTACGCCCCCGTCATCCGCAAAGCCCTTGAACGGGCTGCCGGAGACCGCTATACCGTCATTGATGAGACCGGAACCTCCACAGAACAGCTGCTGAGAGATTATATTGACCGCGGCATGCCGGTCGTGTACTGGGCATGCATCAACATGCGTGAACCGGTCACAGGTCCCTGCTGGAGGCTGTCTGACTCCGGTGAAATCTTTACCTGGATTTCAAATGAACACTGTATGCTGCTGGTGGGATACGATGAAGAATCTTATTACTTCAATGATCCGTACGGCAACAACGGCGTCATCCCCTATCCGCGCGAACTGACAGAAGCAAGGCATCACGCACAGCATCAGATGGCAGTTGCGCTCAGAAAAAAACAGGCATAAAATGTGGTCCGGAAGCAAATGCTACATCTGCTTCCGGACCACTGCATATTCATCCCCGTTTCTGAAGTAAGGACAGCTGTAATGACTGTCACATAAAAAGCGGGCAAGCTCATCCTCATCCATATTGATGTCACAGACATACCCCTCATAATCATCATCATAAACGTAATACGCACACAGCTCACAGCTGCTTTTTCTCTCCTTCATTCCATTCCCTCCTGTCAGACGGATATTCACAGTTCATAATGCGGTTATTATACCAGCTTCCCTTTCAACTTACCACCCTGAATTCACAATCGCCTGTCTTTCTGCAAAGGACGTTTTCGCCCCGCAGTGAAAAACAGATTTCAGGATTAGCCGGGACGGAGGCAGCACACGCTATACTCGTTTACTTTATACCATTTTTCACAGGCAGCCGTCCGGCTCTGTATATCCGGCGTGTCTGACCTCGGAACGGACTGACAGGGAATCTGTCTGACCGGAAAGGACAGTTTGTCCTGCACCGGCAGACAGATTACATGGATGTCCGGGACGGAGGCAGCACACGCGGATATACAGAGCCGGACGGCGTCCTCTGAAAAACAAAATTACTGTAGACGTTTCCCATCCTGTTACGTTATAATGAATGCATTACGCCCATACAGGCAAAAACAAGGAGCATACCATGATACTGAACGTTAAAAACTTAAGCCACGGATTCGGTGACCGCGCCATCTTCGAGAATGTCTCTTTCCGCCTGCTGAAAGGAGAACATATCGGACTGATCGGTGCCAACGGAGAAGGCAAATCGACTTTCATGAATATTATTACCGGAAAACTGATGCCGGACGAGGGAACTGTCGAATGGGCAAAAAATGTCCGCGTCGGCTACCTGGATCAGCATGCCGTTCTGGAAAAGGGAATGACAATCCGTGACGTGCTGAAATCTGCTTTTGATTTTCTTTTTCAGATGGAATCGTCCATGAATCAGATGTTTGAACGCATGGCAGAGGCAGACGAAGAAGAGATGGCACGACTGATGGAAGAAACGGGAACTATTCAGGATCTTCTCGATCAGCACGATTTTTATATGATTGACGCCAAAGTGGAAGAAGTCGGCCGCGCGCTTGGTCTGGAGGATATCGGTCTGGATCGGGATGTGACAGAGCTTTCCGGCGGACAGCGAACCAAAGTACTTCTGGCAAAGCTTCTGCTGGAAAAGCCGGACATTCTTCTGCTGGATGAGCCGACGAATTATCTCGATGAAACTCATATTGAATGGTTGAAGCGTTATCTGAATGAGTATGAAAACGCCTTTATTCTGATTTCCCATGACATTCCCTTTTTAAACAGTGTCATCAATCTGATCTATCACATGGAAAATCAGTCACTGGATCGTTATCCCGGTGATTACAATCATTTTCAGGAAGTCTATGCCATGAAAAAATCTCAGCTGGAGGCAGCCTACAACCGGCAGCAGCAGGAAATCAGTGAACTGAAGGATTTTGTCGCCCGCAACAAAGCCCGGGTAGCCACCAGAAATATGGCTATGGCCAGACAGAAAAAGCTGGACAAGATGGATGTGATTGAACTTGCAAAAGAAAAACCGAAGCCGGAATTCAATTTCCGTACAGCAAGAGCTTCCGGCAAAGTGATTTTTGAGACGACAGATCTCGTAATCGGATATGACGATCCGCTGTCCCGCCCACTGAATCTGCGTATGGAACGCGGAGAAAAAATCGCCCTGGTGGGGGCAAACGGAATCGGAAAAACAACACTTTTAAAGAGCATCCTCGGCCTGACCAAACCGTACGCAGGAAAAGTACAGCTCGGTGATTATCAGTATATCGGATACTTTGAGCAGGAATCGGATCAGAAAAACACAACCACCTGCATAGAAGAACTGTGGAGCCTCTTCCCCTCCTGGACACAGTATGAGGTACGCTCCGCTCTGGCCAAATGCGGGCTTACCACGAAGCACATTGAAAGTCAGGTACGCGTTTTAAGCGGCGGCGAGCAGGCAAAGGTCCGTCTCTGCAAGATCATCAATACCGATACGAATATTCTCCTGCTTGATGAGCCCACCAACCACCTGGATGTGGATGCCAAAGCGGAACTGAAGCGGGCTCTGCAGGAATACAAAGGCAGCATTCTGCTCATCTGCCATGAACCGGAATTCTACCGTGATGTGGTGACAAAAGTGTGGAACTGTCAGGAATGGTCCACAAAATTTTAAAGTGTCCTGATATAGTTTCTCCACCCGCCGTATTCTGTGATCTCCTTCATGCCTTCCACCAGCGCCGGTTCACCGATCACACCAAGTACGACCTGACCGTCATCCAGTGTCACTTTTCCGACAGAAAGCCCTTCCGGCTCCTTCAGAAGAACGGATGCCAGACCGGACGCCGGGACACGCCAGACCTCCACATCAACCTTTGTGGACGGTTTCGTGCCCGGTGTTACACGGATCATGGCAGGATTCCGGTCGCAGATACTGAAGAGCCGGTAGCAATCTGCCGTCCTGGCCTCAAAAGCAAAGGCAGCCCCCGCATCCAGAAGATTCTTTTCCAGTTCCAGCCCTCTCATCAATGTTCCGTTCACAGCCAGCAGTACGCTGTTCTCTTCCTTTCTGTCCATCATACGTCCTCCTCTTTCATTTACCCTGCTTGTAAAGCAGATATCCCAAATCTGCTGTCGCAGCTTTCCCGTGAACGCCGTCTGCTTCGCAGCTTCGTTCTGCGTCTATTATAACCGTGCGCAATCCGATCAGCAACAGAATTCTACGGTTGATATTATAAAAAAAGGAATGTATACTCTTCTCAGAATACAACAGATAACAGTAAGGAGCAAAAGCATAATGAATGAAAAATCTTTAAAAAATCCGCTTGGGGAAAAGCCTACCGGACAGCTGCTGCGTCAGTTTGCAGTCCCCAGTATCATAGCCATGCTGGTAAGCTCTCTCTATAATATTGTTGATCAGTTTTTTATCGGGCAGAGTGTGGGGCCACTGGGCAATGCTGCAACCAATATCTCCTTCCCGCTTTCCATCTCCTGCATTGCCATCGCTCTCCTCTTCGGAATCGGCGGAGCATCTGCATTTAATATCTCCATGGGAGAAGGAAAGGAAAGACAGGCAGTGGAGTACATGGGAAATGCCGCTGTTCTGCTTTTTGGCTGCGGCACGGTGCTCTGCATCATTACACAGCTGTTTCTGACACCGCTGCTGCGTTTTTTCGGTTCCCCCGCTGATGTACTTGCTTACGCCAGTACGTATACGAGGATTACTTCCATCGGATACCCGTTTCTGATTTTCACCACAGGAGGCGGGCATCTCGTCCGTGCAGACGGAAGACCAAAAATCTCGATGCTCTGCAACTTAAGCGGCGCTATCATCAATACGTGTCTGGATGCACTTTTTGTGTTCGGTTTTGGCTGGGGCATTGCAGGCGCAGCGTATGCCACAATTATCGGACAGATTTTCTCTGCCTGCCTCATCTTCTGGTATCTCTCTCACTGTCAGACAGTGACACTGGAGCGAAGCCACCTGAAACTCCGCAGAAAAAATGTTATCCGCATCATGTCATTGGGTGCGGCCCCCTGCAGCAATCAGTTATCCATGATGATTGTTCAGATCGTAATGAACAATTCCCTGAAATACTACGGCGCCCGTTCCGTATACGGTGAAGCCATTCCCATCGCATGTGCCGGGATCATCACAAAAGTCAATCAGGTGTTTATGTCCTTTATCATCGGTATTTCTCAGGGACTTCAGCCTATTGTCAGCTTTAATTACGGAGCACGGAAATACGTCCGTGCCAGAAAAGCGTATCTGCAGGCTGTCTCTGCAGGTTTCGTTCTTGCCTTCGGGGCGTTTTTGCTGTTTCAGTTTGCCCCGCGGCAGATCATCTCCGTCTTCGGAGACGGAAGTGAAGAATACTACCGTTTTGCCGTAAACTACTTCCGGATCTTTCTTTTCTTCACCTTCCTGAATTTCCTGCAGCCGATTTCCTCAAACTATTTCACCTCTATCGGCAGCCCGAAGCGCGGTATGTTTCTGTCACTGACAAGACAGATTCTGTTTCTGCTCCCGCTGCTTCTGATCCTGCCCGTATTCTTCGGTATTGACGGTCTGATGTATGCCGCACCGATTGCCGACTTCACAGCGGCTGTTGTTACCGGATGTATGATCGCTGCCGAACTGCGGAAGCCGCAATACACATGACAGTCCGAATCCTGCCTATTCTGAAAAATGCATGATTCCTGCGCTGGACTGCTGCATATGGAAGGGGCTTTCTGTCTCAGATATATGTACATCTGAATCTCAGAAAGCCCCTTCTATATTACGCAGCAGTTTCTTTATTCTGTTTCTTCTTTTCTTTCATTTAATCCGTCTCAGCTCTGCAGAGAAATCAGTGCATCACCGGCTTTCACCGTACCGGAAGCCAGCACCTTCACTGCCGAATTGCAGACAATCATCGGTGTCGTACACGGATATCCTTCCTGTTTGATAGCCTCCATATCAAAGGAAACAAGAAGGTCCCCCTTCTTCACACTTGTGCCTGCTTCCACGTGTGTCTCGAAATGCTTTCCTTCCAGGCGCACCGTATCAATACCAATATGCAGAATCAGCTCTGTTCCGGAAGCTGTAACCATACCTACTGCATGCTTCGTCGGGAATACAGTTGCAACGGTGCCATCCACCGGCGCAAACAGTTTTCCTTCGGAAGGCTCTACTGCGACGCCTTCTCCCAGTGCTCCTGAAGCAAAAGCTTCATCCTTCACATCACAGAGAGGTACCACTTCACCGTTCATATGGGAAAACAGTATGATTTCCTCCGTTTCTTTCTTTTCAGCTTCCGCAGCCGCCTTCTCCTCAGCCTTCTCTTTTTCCGGTTTTTCTTCTGTCTGTTCCGGCAGATCCATGAACGAAGACTCCGGAATTGCTCCGGAACGCACCTGCTCCACGAACTCTTCAAAATTGGACTTCACGATGGTAACCGAAGGACCGTAAATCACCTGAATGCCGGCACCTTTTACCACGACACCGGATGCACCGGTCGCTTTTAACAGTGATTCATCCACCTTTTTGCTGTCCATCAGCGTCAGACGCAGACGTGTTGCGCAGCAGTCAATATCAATCAGATTATCCACGCCGCCGACACCTTTCAGAATCATGGCAGACTTCTGATCAAAATCTGCTGCGGCAGCTTTTCCTCCTGCAACACCGACACCGGTCGCTTTTCTGTATTCATCCTTCGAAATCAGACGTGCCGTCTCACCTTCCGCCTCGCGTCCCGGCGTCTTCAGATCCATCTTCAGAATAAAGAAGCGGAACAGGAAGAAATATACAACAAAGTAGACAACGAGAACAGGAATCAGAACCATCCAGTTGGACTTCGCCTGTCCCGGAAGAATTCCATACAGAATCAGATCAATCAGTCCGTCCGAGAACGTTGTACCGATACAGATATTCAGTATATGGCATGTCATAAAGGACAGTCCCGCCAGAACAACGTGCACTCCGAAAAGTGCCGGAGCCAGGAACAGGAATGTAAATTCAATCGGTTCTGTAATACCGGTCAGGAAAGAAGTCAACGCAACAGAGAACAGCAGCGATCCGACTTCCTTTTTCTTTTCCGGTTTTGCTGTCACATACATGGCCAGAGCTGCTCCCGGCAGTCCGCCCATCATAAACGGATACTTTCCGGTCAGGAAACGGCACGCATCAATGGAAAACTTTGTTGTATTCGGTGATGCCAGTTCTGCAAAGAAAATATTCTGTGCTCCCATAACGGTGACACCGTCAATCAGTGCAGTACCGCCCACTCCTGTCTGCCAGAACGGAAGATAGAAAATGTGATGGAGGCCGAAAGGAATCAGCGCACGCTCGATACAGCCGTAGACAAACGTACCGAAATATCCGGATGCCTGTACAACCGTTCCGAGTGCAAAAATTGCATTCTGGATAATCGGCCATACCACATACAGAATAGCACCCGTCAGGATTGCAAAAGCCATGCTGGCAATGGGAACAAACCGTGTTCCTGCAAAGAATGACAGCGCCGTCGGCAGCTGGATTTTATAAAAACGGTTGCAGAGCGCAGCTGTGATAAGGCCGGCAATAATACCGCCGAACACACCCATCTGCAGAGTCTGGATACCGAGCATGGAGGTAATTGCTCCCTCTTTCACATGCTCTGCCACCACGCCGTCCACAATTGACCCGTCCAGCACAAGAAGGGTGTTGATCGTCATCAGCATGACAATGTAAAAAATGGCGGATGACATTACCGCAACACCTTTTTCCTTCTTGGCCATACCAAGCGCAACAGCCAGTGCAAAAATCAGGGCCAGGTTGCTGAAAATAGCATTACCTGCATTAGAAAGCATCAGCATGAATCCATACAGAACGGTACCCTGATGCAGAATTCCGGACAAACCGTACGTTGCGATGGTTGTCGGGTTTGTGAAGGAACTGCCGATACCAAGCAGGATTCCTGCAAAAGGCAATACGGCAATCGGCAGAAACAGTGATTTTCCTACCTGCTGTGCCGCAGCAAAAATCTGCCCACTTTTTTTCTCTTTCATTTTGTTTCTCCTTTCTTTTCTCTCACTTTAGTAGTATTTCATTTCTCCTTTCTTTTATCAAAACCCCGCACACTAAACTGTCGCAGAGTCTCAATCATGAACCATCGTCTTCCGTATTGAGCCGTTTCAGATGTATGGTCAGGTAAATCCGTTCATCTTCCGAAATCTGTTTCTCAAAATTCGTCTCCACATAGGAGGCAATACGCTGCGCACACTCATAATGTTCGCGGCAGTTTTTCATAATCATCTGACGAAACAGCTCATCTCTTTCTTCCGTTTTGCTGTCTGTTTTTTTCCGGTTCTCTTCTCTGCCATCCCGGAACAATCTGAAAATGAGATAGCGCAGATGCACCACAAATCTGCTGAAATCCACGGAATCCTCATTCCGCTTTCTTCTGTAGTAGAATTCCACCACACGGATACAGCCGTCCAGCATTCTGGTAATATCGTACATCTGGCTCATGCTCGTATTCAGCTCTGCGTTGACGATATGTAGTGCAATGAAAGTCGCCTCATCCTCATTCAGATTCACATGACATCTCTCTTCGATCATCTGCAGACAGTGTTTTCCCAGCCGGTATTCTTCCGGATAATAACACATGACGGGACCGCTCAGCGGATTCTTG
>JAXEBU010000121.1:0-20710 GCA_034093895.1 Candidatus Choladocola sp.
GGACGCCTGGCAGGGAGCAGCTGCCGCGGCAAACACGCTCTCGCTCCGTTCGGCTTCGCAGCGGTACCAGACTCATTCATCGCTGTCGCTCGAATTCGTCAGGGACCGGCGGCCTCACACGGTTTGCTGCGGCAGCTGCTCCCTGCCAGGCTGTTCACTTCATTCCTTCCCCGACCGGCGTTTCTTTTTTAATACATTTCCAAAGACAGCCGGACGGGTTTGTATGTCCGATGTGTCTGACATCGAAACGGACGGTTGGGAAAGCTGTCTGTGAGCGAAGGACGGTTTCCGGCCTGATGCTGCAGACTGATTTTACAACCGTCCGGGGCGGAGGCAGCACACACGGATATGCGAATCCAGCCGGCGTTTCTTTTCAATACGTTTTCAATGACAGCCGGACGGGTTTGTATGTCCGATGTGTCTGACATCGAAACGGACGGTTGGGAAAGCTGTCTGTGAGCGAAGGACGGTTTCCGGCCTGATGCTGCAGACTGATTTTTACAACCGTCCGGGGCGGAGGCAGCACACACGGACATACAAACCCGTCCGGCGTCCTGCATAAATTTTACTTTTTATGAAACACTACAGGTAACGACCTAATCAAGGAGGCTGACTGTTATGGAAAACAAGTTTTCTTTTTCCTGGCGGAAAATTGCGGCAGCGGCCGGTATCATCCTTGCCGCTCTGTTTCTCCTGCTGGCCGGAACAGTCTGGTATCTGATTGCTTCCTCCCCGGATATTGATTCCATTACCGTTTCGCCCACGGAATCGGCTACGTATATCTGCAGTCAGGACGGCACCTATCTGCGCAGGCTGACGCTTGCTTCTTCCAACCGCGATATCGTCAGTCTGGAAGAAATACCGGATTCCCTTCAGAAAGCCATAATCGCCATAGAGGATGAACGCTTTTATGAGCATGGAGGTATTGACCTGAAAGGAATTGCCCGTGCTTTCTGGACCGGCCTTACCACCGGTTCTTTCTCGGAGGGAGCAAGCACCATCACACAGCAGCTGATTAAAAACAACGTATTTACGGAATGGACCCGGGAAAACTCCTTTGCAGACCGGTTCCGCCGGAAAATTCAGGAACAGTATCTTGCCCTTCAGCTGGAAGACCGTATTTCAAAAGAAGAAATTCTGGAAGATTATCTGAATACAGTCAATTTTGGCTCCGGCTGTTACGGTGTACAGGCCGCCTCCCGCAGATACTTCGGAAAAAACGTATCGGAACTGACACTGTCTGAATCTGCCGTTCTGGCTGCCATCCCTCAGAATCCCACCGGCAACAATCCGTCCGTGCATCCCGAAGCAAACAGAAAGCGACAGACACTGATCCTGAATTACATGGAACAGCAGGGGTACATTACTGCAGACCAGCGCAGGGAGGCTCAGACAGACGATGTCTGGTCCCGCATTCGTGTCAGTGATGATCTGTCCGGCGAGGAAACGGCATATTCCTACTACGAGGATGCGTTGATCGACCAGGTGACAGATTATCTGACAGAAGAAAAAGGGTATTCCTCTGAGCAGGCTTACCGCGCCGTTTACAGCGGCGGACTCCGGATTTATACCGCTCAGGATCCGGCGCTGCAGCAGATCTGCGATGAAGAATTCCGGAATCCAGCCAATTTCCCCGAAGGGACACAGTACGGTGTCGACTATGCGCTGAGTGTGTCCGATGAAAACGGGGCTGTCACCCATTACGGTTCCGAAACGCTGCGCACCTGGATCCGGCAGAACAGAAACAGCAGTTTCGACCTGATCTGCAGCTCAGCCGATGAGGCACAGTCTTACACAGATGACTTCCGCACGTACATTCTTTCCTCCGGTTCTTCATCCCTGACCGTTCTCGGAGAACGGCTTACGCTCTCCCCGCAGCCTCAGGCATCTCTCGTGCTGATGGATCAGCATACGGGATTCATCCGCGCCATCGTGGGCGGACGTGGGGAAAAGACCGCAAGCCTGACATTAAACAGAGCTACCGAGACGACGCGGCAGCCCGGATCCACCTTCAAAATTCTGGCGGCTTACGCTCCGGCCCTGGACAGCTGCGGCCAGACACTTGCCACCACTTATATAAACGAACCGTACCGCTATGAAAACGGTACGCCGGTCAGCAACTGGGATATCTCCGATTACTCCGGCGCAGTCACGGTGCGGGAAGCAATCACCCGCTCAATCAATGTGGTCGCCGTAAAATGTATAACGGAAATTTCACCGCGCACCGGATTTGAGTATGCCCGAAAATTCGGTATTTCCACGCTCTACGAGTCATATGAATCGGAAAACGGCACTTCCTCCGATGTGATTCAGCCCCTTGCGCTTGGGGGGATCACCCAGGGTGTGACGAACCTGGAACTCTGCAGCGCCTATGCAGCCATCGCAAACGGCGGCCTTTCCTGTGAACCCAGATTTTTCACGAAAATTGTGGACCGTCACGGCAGCGTCATCGTGGACTATACAAATTGGACAGAACAGGCAGCTTCCGCCGCAGAAACAGTGTCAGATGAGACAGTTTCACCCCGCCGCGTCATCAGCCGTGAAACAGCCTTCCTCCTTACCGACGCCATGCGTGATGTCGTTTCTTCACCTTCCGGTACCGCCTGCGGCACAATTTCCGCAGCCGGTCAGCCGGTAGCCGGAAAAACAGGAACCACATCCAGCTATAAAGATATCTGGTTTGTGGGATACACCCCTTACTACACCTGCTGCGTCTGGGGCGGTTATGACAACAATCAGGATCTTCCCTCCGGCTCCACCGGGCACACGTACAACAGACTGCTCTGGTCCTCTGTGATGAACCGGGTGCATGAAAATCTTCCCGCTGCAGATTTTGCAGTTCCCGATTCCGTCACCAGGGTAACGCTCTGTGCAAAGACGCATCTGGCTGCCGTACCTGACGGATGCCCCGACACTTATACGGAGTACTTTGCAGCCGGAACCGAACCGCAGCAGTGCAATGTTCATGAGCCGCTTCCCGAAACAGAACCGATTCTGATTTACCAGGATTTTCTTGATCAGCTCCTGCCTGAGACAGAAACTCTGACGGAACCGGAAACAGAAGCGGAATCCCTTTCGGAAGACGATTCGGAATCAGAAACGGAATCCCCTTCTCCCGAAGTTTCTCCGGAGGAGTCGGAATCTCACCCGGAAATGGAAAGCCAATGGGAATCCGAACAGCCTGATACTACGTCTCTGGAGGATCTGATCAACCGATTGTCCGGTTCCGGCAGCAGTACAGACGGCCGGCTGTTTTCTGTTTACTGAGCGGGAAAAAAGTTATAGAATCCCTGTTTCCGTTCTGGTATAGTAGTAATAACAAATCAAATCATACTACAGGGAGGAAACAGCATATGAAAAAGACAACGTTTTGCCTGCTTTTTGCATTGACCGTATCACTTTCTTTTGCACCGCTTGCCGGTCAGGCCAAAGAAACAATTTATCTGCCCGATCCATCCGGCATTCTGGATGCTGAAGCAGAATTAATGGAAGAAGATCACGAATTTCAGGGGATTTATTATGATGTTTTTTATTATGATATTCCGTCCGGCAGCAGTTCAAACCTCATGAACAATCATTTTTCAACGTATGAGATCCTGCTGAACAAGCTGGATCAGGACTGGGACTGTGAGTATATTGACACGGAAGATATGGTTGCCGAATACCATGTCACAGTAGACGATCACCTGGCATATTTTTTCTGTAACTCAGGAGAATGGCTGGTATACCTTCCCGATGGAATGGAGTTTTCAGAGGAAGCTTTTGCATCGGAAAAATCGGATAAGCCATCAGGCTCTTCCTCCGGTTCTTTCCAGAACGGCAGTTTTCTGGAAGGAGCGGAAGATCCTCTCATTGTGGACGGCATCATGATCTGCACCGAATGCAAAGGAACCAAACGCTGCAAATACTGCCAGGGCAGCGGCAGGATCAACTATGGAAACGGATACGAGACCTGCCCCATCTGCGACGGCAACAAACTCTGCAATGTCTGTGACGGCACAGGCAACTGGGGCGAAGCACCCTCAAAATAAACGAAATGCCGCAGAAGAACAAAAGCAGGCAAGCCTGCCATCAGCTCCCCCATCCCCTCACTCATGAGGGGCTTGACTGCTTTTGCGCGCCGAGCGTGGTCAGCTCTGCTGACATTTTCTCTGCACGCGAGTGCGCATCATCGCGGAGCGTTTTTATCGTACAGGAAACGAAGTTTCCTGTACGATAAAAACATTTCTGATATCCAGGTGTTCACTGTCCGTGACAGATGTACCGCGCAGAACGTATTTCATCCGTTTGGTGCGGACAGATGTCGTAAGGACAAAGTGAACACCGGATACAGAAATGTTAATTAGCTGTTTTTCCTGCTACAAAGATGGAGGTCGGTCCGTCCGCCCCGCCGATCACTGCCGTTCTGACAGCAGTATCTGCATCTGTCTCAGCCTCTGTCTCCGGTTCAAACTGAGCAGACCACGCTTCTGCATTTCCAGTAATTTCATTCACAAGATCAAGCAATCCGCCCTGTGTCAGGTCGAGAAGGAACCGCTCCTTCTCAGGTGCATCAAACGTTCCCGGATCTGCACTGACTGTGATTTCCGCGGAAGCCGCCACGCGCTGGACACCGGCCTCAACATACAGTTCATCCAAACACCAGCAGAAACTCTTTCCCTTTTCCACATCACGGAACGTACTTTCAAGGCCGAGTATCACTTCAACTCCATCGTCCGCGCGCATCGTCAGGAAAGCATCGAAATCTCCCGTGGAGCTGTCAAAGGAAGCTTTCGTTTCTTTTTTCACTTCCATGGATGCAAACTCACTGCCATCCTCAGACGTGATTGTCATACGGTACGCAAAGTCCTGCATCCGGTTTTCCGGATCTGTAAAGACGATCTCGCAGCTGCACGTTCCGATAAAAGGCCCGGCCTCCACAACCATTTCCTGTCCATTCTCTTCCGCTTCTGTATGCTGCGTCTGATTCCGGAGATGCTCCTCATCCGGTCTCTGTGCTCCGGCTGCATCCGCCACATCACCGGCCGGTGCAAGTGTCTCTTCCACCAGCTCTGTCACAACGGTTTCTTCCTCTTCAACAGCTGCTGCTGTTTCTGCCACAGACGGCTGAGCTTCCGGTATTGTCTCCTGCTGCTCCAGAACAGTTGTATCGCTCCTCACTTCATAATCGATTTTCTGCAGCAGATCATCCTGCACGGTAAAATTCACCAGAACCTCATCCCCCATCACCATGGGGATTACATCCATGATCTGATCGATCTGGTTCTCCAGTTCCTCCTCCGTCACAGAACCTTCCATCAGACCGGATTCTGTAAACCCCGACAGATACGCCTCAAAAATCAGCCGGTAAAAATCCGTAAGATCTTCTGTCGCCATCCGTGCCGTATAGACCGTGGTCTCTCCATCCTCCGTCTTCTCCACCTGCATCTTTTCTTCCAGCTCACTTCCCTTTTGCTCCAGTTCCTCCCGGAAACTTTCAAAAGGACCGCTGACTGCCTCAAGAAGTGCGTCATCCGGATAAAAGTGCAGATTCAGATCCGGTACCGACGATGCTTCCGCTTCGAGAATCTGAGCAAGCGCAGAATTCAGATACTGTTCTTTAAAATTACCGGCGCGCAAAGCCAGCGCCCCGTCATAAAGCTGCGGAAGTGAAAGCGCAAGCTGCTGTTCGTCACCATAAAGTGAAAAATCCAGAACGGATACATCGTCTGTGCCGGACAGTGTTCCGGCGCCGGCTCCCAGCTGCCATTTCTTTCCTTTCGGATCAATCCTGAGCTCCGTACTTGCATACCGCCCTCAGGGATCTCCTCCGTCAGTTCAAAGAACTCTGCCGTGTCCCGGCCGATCTCAGCTCTCGTCGAAAAATACAGGCCGTTCTCACAGATTGCTTTTCCCAGATCGGAAAATCCCAGCCGCTGCTCAAGAAACGACTCCTGCTGCAGCTCCTTCTGTCTCTCAAAGATCGCATTCAGCTCATCCGCAGGTGCCGCCAGCGCGGAAGACGAAAATGCCAATGCAGATGCCAGTACAGCTACAGCCGCCATTCTCACTTTTTTTCTGTTTCTTCTCATAATTCCCTCCCTTACTTCTGTATATTATTTTCGCCACGATTCCTCTGTCCTAATCCTGTGCCAGTCTGCAGATCATATTGACGCATTCATCAATTCCAATGGCAGAACTGTCCAGCACAAGATGATATCCTTTTTTGTCATCCCAGCTCATACCGGTATTGGCATGGTAAAAATTCGCACGTCTCCGGTCAAATTTTTTCAGCACATTATCAACATTTTCCTTTGCAATCCCGTAGGATTCTACGGCACGATCCCTGCGGAATTCCCGATCTGCATGAATAAATACCCGTAGTACATCCTTCCGCTCACGCAGAATCCATCCTGCACACCGGCCTACAAATACACAGTCGCCCTGCATTGCCATTTCCCGGATGACCTGCTCCTCTGTCACGTAAAGTGCTCCCTCCTCCGAGAGCCCGTCGCGCTGTCCCGTTGCCACCTTCGTTGCCATGCTCAGCGAAAACAGAAAACTGTTGGAGGTCGTCTCCTCCAGATGAAGCAGCCGTTCCGGCACCGTATGCATCTTCTCTGCCGCACGCTCCAGAACCTCCTGCCCATAACACGGTATTCCCAGCTTCGCCGCCGTTTTTTCTCCGATTTCATTTCCTCCGGACGCATATTCACGTTCGATTGCAATAATATGGTACTTCATTTCATACCGCCTCCTGCTCTGCACGCTCAAACTGACTGTTGTACAGTTCCGCATAAAAGCCGCCCTGACGCATCAGTTCATCGTGATTGCCCTGTTCAATAATGTCTCCGTCCTTCATAACCAGAATCAGGTCCGCATCGCGGATTGTGGAAAGGCGGTGTGCAATAACAAAGCTTGTTCTTCCCTTCATCAGCGTATCCATTGCCTTCTGAATCCTGGTCTCCGTACGGGTATCAACCGAAGAAGTCGCCTCATCCAGAATCAGAATCCGATTATCCGCCAGGATAGCCCGCGCAATCGTCAGAAGCTGTTTCTGACCCTGAGAGATATTGTTCGTCTCCTCATTCAGCACCATCTGATAACCGCCAGGCTGCTGCATGATAAATTTGTGTACATGCGCCGCTTTGGCCGCTGCAATGACTTCTTCATCCGTAGCATCAAGCCGTCCATACCGGATATTCTCCATGATTGAACCGGAGAACAGCCACGTATCCTGCAGTACCATGCCAAACATTTCACGCAGGTCACTCCTGTTGAAGTCTCTGACATCATGTCCGTCGATCCGGATGCTTCCGGAGTTTACATCATAAAAACGCATCAGCAGCTTGACCATGGTAGTCTTTCCTGCACCTGTCGGACCTACTATGGCAATCTTCTGTCCGTCCCTGACCTCCGCCGAGAAATCATGAATAATAATTTTCTGCGGATCATATCCGAACTTTACATTCGCAAAGGAAACATTTCCCTTCAGCGCATCAATTGCCGTAGGATGATCTACCGTCTGATCCTCTTCCTTCTCCTCCAGAAATTCAAACACCCGCTCAGATGCAGCCGCTGTAGACTGCAGCATATTTGTCACCTGGGCGATCTGCTGGATCGGCTGTGTGAAATTTCGGATATACTGGAAGAAGGACTGGATATCCCCGACTTCAATGGCATTTTTAATTACCATAAAGCCTCCCAGAATCACCACCATCACATAACCGAGGTTGCCGACAAACTGCATGATCGGCATCATAATACCGGAGAAAAACTGTGACTTCCAAGCTGTATTATACAACTTCTCATTTACTTTTTCAAACTCTCCGACAACGTCCTCTTCCTTATTGAATACTTTGACAACAGTATGACCGCCGTAAATCTCTTCAATCTGTCCGTTAACTTCACCCAGATATTTCTGCTGCCCCTGGAAATACTTCTGGGAATGCTTCATCACCCCCGTGATGATCAGCAGTGATACCGGCAGGATCACCAGCGCAGCCAGCGTCATCCAGACATTGATACTGAGCATCATCACCAGGACACCAATCAGCGTTGTCACAGAAGTAATCAGCTGTGTCATACTCTGATTCAGCCCCATCTGCAGCGTATCCACATCGTTCGTCACGCGGGAAAGGATTTCACCCGTCGTCTTGCTCTCAAAATATTTCAGCGGCAGACGGTTAATCTTTCTGGAAATATCTTTTCTCAGGTTGTACGTCACATCGTTGGAAATCCCGGTCATAACAAATCCCTGAATGAAAGAAAACAGCGCGCTGCAAAGATACAGCCCCATTACAGCCAGCAGAATCTGTCCGATCTTCTGAAAATTGATTCCGCCCGTTCCTCCGATCTTGGCCACCAGTCCGTTAAACAGCTCTGTCGTTGCCTTACCCAGAATCTTCGGTCCTACAATGCCAAATATCGTACTCGCAACGGCAAACAGGAACATCAGAAGAAAACGGAATTTGTATCTTCCCATATAGTTGAAAATCTTTTTCATACTGCCGGAGAAATCTTTTGCCTTCTCTCCGCCTCTCATGCCGGGTCCGTGCCCCATCGGCCCTCTCGGTCCCCTTGGTCTGTTATTCTCACTCATCCTGCTAACTCCTCCTCTGACAGCTGAGATGTGGCAATCTGACGGTAAACCTCACAGTTTTCCATCAGTTCTCTGTGGGTTCCCCTGCCGGCCACTCTGCCCTCATCCAGCACAATAATCTGATCCGCATGGAGGATCGTACTGATTCTCTGAGCAACAATCAGCGTCGTCGTATCCTTCGTTGCCTCTTTCAGCGCACGGCGCAGTGCCACATCGGTCTTGAAATCAAGAGCGGAAAAACTGTCGTCAAAAATCAGAATTTCCGGTTTTTTCGCAATGGCTCTCGCAATGGAAAGACGCTGTTTCTGACCGCCGGATACATTTGTTCCGCCCTGGGCAATGGGAGAGTCGTACCGTTCATCCTTTGCCTCAATAAATTCCGTCGCCTGTGCGATGGCTGCCGCCTGATGTACTTCTTCCTCCGAAGCTTCCATGCGTCCGTATCGGATATTGGAATCAATGGTTCCCGAAAACAGCACACTCTTCTGTGGTACGTAACCAAGCCTTGCACACAGATCTTTCTTTGCCATATCGCGCACATCCACGCCGTCCACCCGGACAGCTCCCTCTGTCACATCAAAAAACCGTGGAATCAGATTAATCAGCGTACTCTTTCCGCTGCCTGTACTTCCGATAAATGCCACCGTCTGGCCTTTTTCCGCTTTAAATGAAATGTCTTCCAGAACCTTTTCCTCTGCATCCGGATATGCAAAGGACACATGGTCAAACTCTACCGTTCCCTTTACATTTTCATCCGGAGTCTTCGGCTGCTGCGGCTCCTGAATCGAAGGCTCTGTACTGAGCACCTCGTAAATACGGTTTGCCGCCACGTTGGCACGCGGAATCATGATGGACATGGCCGAAATCATCAGGAACGACATAATAATCTGCATCGCATACTGAATAAACGCCATCATATCACCGACCTGCATGGCCCCTCCATCTACGGCATAGGAGCCCTTATACACGATCAGAACAGAGATTCCGTTCATAATCAGCATCATCACCGGCATCATAAATGTCATGCAGCGGTTTACAAACAGATTCGTCCGCGTCAGGTCATGATTTGCCTTCTCAAAACGTTCTTCTTCATGCTTTTCGGCACTGAATGCGCGTGTCACCATAATACCGGTCAAAAATTCTCTCGTCACCAGATTCAGCCGGTCAATCAGCGTCTGCAGCTTTGTGAAACGCGGCATTGCCACCTTGAACAGGACAAAAATCACGATCAGAATCAGAATTACAGCCAATGCAATAATCCAGCTCATGGAAACATTGGTATTTATTACCTTCAGCACACCGCCGATTCCCATAATCGGTGAGAATAGCAGAATCCGGAATCCCATGGCAAGAAGCCCCTGAATCTGCTGAATATCATTCGTGCTTCTCGTAATCAGAGATGCGGTGGAAAACTGATTGAATTCCTGACTGTTGAAACTGATCACCTTGCGGTACACCGCATTTCGCAGATCGTGTGCTGTATGGGCTGCCACTCTCGCAGAAAAGAATGTCACCAGAACCGATGCCACCATGGCAAGCAGTGCCAGCAGCAGCATACTGCCTCCGGTCTTCAGCAGATACTGAATCTGCAGATGATCCAGATCCTCCCCCAGTGCTTCATATTCCTGCTGTACAAAGAGGACAGCCGACTGTTCCAGCATCATATCGGGCACAGCGCTGATCTTTTCCTGAATAGCTTCCACAATTTTACTGCGGATGGGATCCGGAAGATTTCGGAGCGCCGTGACGGTATCCGTGTTCTCCGGAATCTGCATTTTTTCCCGCATGGTCTGCACTTCCTCACTGTCCTGAGACAGACCGACAATCATCATTTCCCCGCGGGCAAGTGCATCGCCCAGTTTTTCCCGTTCTTTTTTCGGAATCCCCGGATTTAGAACATACACACCATCCACTTCCGTATAATTCTCTTCCAGAAGCTTCTGCTGCTCCTCATTGAGAAACAGCTTCAGATTCTCCACTGTCTCATTCCGCATTTTGTCCGGTACTCCATCTTCAATACCTTTTTGCTGGATTCCTTCATTTACGATCTTTGACGTATATTCCGGCAGCGACAGTTCACAATACGCCTGAAGAAACAGAAGTCCGACAATGACTGCAAGAAAAGGCACGGAACGTTTCAGATATTTCGCAAGCTTTGTCATAATTTCCTCCTACTATTATGCCGCACCTGCTGCGGCTGCATTTTATTTTTCCGCTTCTGCTGCGGTCTTTAAATTATCCACCATTTTACTCAGAAGCATACGCGCCTGACAGAGTTCCTCATCCGAAAACCCTGTCGTCAGGATTTTTTCATTCTCTTCGAGCAGAATTTTCATCCGCTCTCTGACATTCCTGCCTTTATCCGATAAGTACAGTCGACTGATCCTCATGTCTGCGGGATCCGCTTTCCGAAATACAAGCCCCGCTTTTTCCAGCCGCTTCACCGTCACCGCAACCGTCGGCGGCTTGATATGAATCGCCCTGGCCAGATCCCGCTGATTAATTCCTTCATTGTCTGAGATCACCCCCAGCACCGGAAGCTGCCCCGGATGAATGCCCAGTTCCGTAAATTTACAGAAATTGGCTGCTGAGTAACGGTGTATCAGACGAATAATCCAGCTCTGCAGTGTACTGCCCGATGTCATATTACATCCCATCTTGTCACCTCCCCCTGATACCGGCAAGACCTTACCCGCCCCTTCATGCGCTGCGCATTTGAAGTGGGGGACTTCTTAGACCGAGATAATTAGTTGGCTATCTATTAGTTGGCTAACTACATAATATACTTTTTCACAAATTTTGCAACTGTTTTTTGTGCAATTTACAAATATTTAAGATGTTGCTCTCCGAAGGTGATGCCAGGATTCATATTCCCCCATCCACGCGTCCTCCGAAGCAAACCAGACGAACCGAAGCTTGACAAACGGAGCGAAAACCTGTATAGTTGGTGTTATCCGTGCAGCCGGGGAGATAGCGGTGCCCTGTACTCGCAATCCGCTACAGCGAGGGTGATGCCGAACCGAGGGCGTACTGCTGTGGGGCTGCCCCTGATAAGTGATGTTGACACCTGGGTCTTGCGCAACAGGAACCCGTGAACCGTGTCAGGTTGGGAACAAAGCAGCACTAAGCGGGACCACCTGTGTGCCGTAAGGGTGCCTGGGTCGAGTTAACTGTCAGGGTAACGTCCATGGCATGCGTTCGAAGTAAGGCGCACGGATATCAGAGAAAATTATTGGGGCTGCTGCAGAATAGTTCTCAGGAATTTCTGTAGCGACCCCATTTCTTTTTTATCGATGATTATGTATCAGTCTTTATCCGGGAGGAATGTCAAATGATCTCTTTACCGTCGGTATCTGCCGAAACAGATGAAAAATTTATGCGTGAAGCACTGCGACAGGCAAAAAAAGCGTATGCTCTGGAAGAAGTCCCCATCGGCTGCGTAATTGTCTGTGACGGAAAAATCATTGCCCGCGGCTACAATCGCCGCAACACCGACAAGAATACCACCTCCCACGCAGAAATCAACGCGATCCGCCGTGCCAGCAAAAAGCTGGGCGACTGGAGGCTGGAAGGCTGTACTATTTACATCACACTGGAACCGTGTCAGATGTGCGCCGGTGCCATCGTCCAGTCCCGGATCACCCGCGCTGTCATCGGCAGCATGAACGCGAAAGCAGGTTGTGCCGGTTCTGTCCTCAATCTCCTGGAAATGTCTGAATTCAATCATCAGGTCATCGTGGAACGCGGCGTTTTACAGGAAGAATGCAGCGAAATGCTTTCCGGTTTCTTCCGGGAACTGCGGGAAAAGAAAAAGAAAATCCGCCAAGAAACAGTTGACGGAATAAATTCCCTGACTTATAATTAAATCTGGTTTGGAGACGTATCGAAGTGGCCATAACGAGCTTGACTCGAAATCAAGTTGCCGGGTAACCGGCACGTGGGTTCGAATCCCACCGTCTCCGCTTACCCCTTATTTGCGGGAAGCCTGATTTTATGCGGGTTTCCCGCCTTTTTTACGGTTGGAAAAACTGATGATTTTGGTGGAACACTCTGGAACACTTTCTGAATGCCCGCATAATGCCTGTTCTCATTCTTAGAAATAACAAATACTACTCATTGACAATCCCCCCTATCTGTCCTATCCTTGTTTCCAAGGAAACAAGGTGAGAAAATGAACGAAAGACTGTTAGATTTATTTACTGAATACCTGGAAAAACAGGATATGCTCTCAAAACTGACTGAACATGAAAAGCTGCATGCCTACGGATACTCTGAAATTCATGTCATTGCCGCAATCGGAGATATGGATGCGCCCAATGTGACATCGATTGCCGGATATATGCATATGACAAAAGGGGCAATCAGTAAGATAATTAAAAAATGTATTTCTGCTGATTTAATCGTCCCCTATATGATCGACGGTAATAATCAGAAAGTTTTTTACCGGCTCACAGAAAAGGGAAGGTTTTTGTATGACGAACACGGGAAACGTCATGAACTCTGGGGGAAGCGGGATCTGGCCTTCTTTTCCCGTTATACCGCCAGAGAACTGGAAACGATAGCTGAATTTATGGCAGACTTTAATATTTATCTGGAAGATAAGATCAAAAACCGGGAGAAGCATAGTGATGTTAATTGATATTACACTGAAAATCACTCCCAAAATGGTTATGGATGCGCAGGGAAACGAAAAGAAAGCACTGGTTGGCCATTTAGGGACACATTTTGATGTTATGGACAAAGAATTTCCGCTGGAATATACGAGAAGAAATGCCATCGTATTTGATGTAAGCGGCGTAAAGGACCGGGACATTATGATTTCTGATATTGATTTGAGCAAAATCAGAAAAGAAATGTTTGTTGCTTTTTACACAGGATTCATCGAGAAAGAAGGGTATGGCAGCAAAGCGTATTTTACCGCTCATCCGCAGCTTTCCAACGAGCTTATTGATGAATTGCTGAAGGCAGAGATTTCCATGATCGGTGTCGATTTTGCCGGCCTCCGAAGGGGAAAAGAGCATACGCTGAAAGATCAGCACTGTGCAGACAGAAACGTGTTTGTCATAGAAAATCTGTGCAGCCCGGAAGAAATCTGTGCCCGTGGAAATTTGTTCACGGCTCATACGTATCCAATGAATTATTCCAATATGACAGGATTGCCCTGTCGTGTTGTTGCGGAAATATAATTCTGCTCTTCTTTTTCAGGACAAAAAACAGCCGGCTGCCGTCCGTTTTGTGAAACAGACTGCAGCCGGAATTCTTTACATGGATATCAGACCCATTACGCTGGCCACTGAGCTGAGCAGAATAACGGCAATAAAAGCAGGACAGAGATAGCGGATCATAAATTCAAAAATTTTTCTCCGCCGGAACGGTGCACCATTTTTCTCCACTTCCTCCGCCACCCGGTCTGTTCCGATGCACCGGACCACCAGTAGGCAGATTGCCATGGCTGCCACCGGCATCATAACAGAATTGGTAAGGAAATCAAAGAAATCCAGAAACTGCATTCCGATAATTTTTACGAAAGACAGCGGTCCATACCCCAGAGAACTGAGCGTGCCAAGCCCTGTCATCAGCAGCCCAACCACTATGGTTGCCTTTTTCCGGTTCCACCCCAATTCATCTTCAAAGGTTGACACTGCACTTTCTGTCAGCGCAATTGCGCTGGTCAGTGCCGCAAAAAGCACCAGGACAAAAAACAGAATTCCCGCTGCAGTTCCGAATCCCATACTTGCCAGCACCTTCGGAATGGTAATGAACATCAGGGAAGGGCCTGCCTGCAGTGTGTCCGGATCTCCACCGGAAAACGCAAATACAGCCGGTATAATCATCAGTCCCGCCATCACTGCAATGGCTGTATCAAAAATTTCCACATTTCTGGTTGCCCCCTCAATCGACACATCCTCCTTCATATAAGATCCGAAGGTGATCAGAATTCCCATTGCAATCGACAGAGAATAAAACATCTGCCCCATAGCTGCAACAACCGTCATCCAGGAAAAATGATCAAAATTGGGGACAAGAAAGTATTTAACACCCTCCCAGGCTCCCTCTCTCGTCATGGAGTAGGCTGCTATGATCACTGCCAGAACCACGAGCACCGGCATCATAATTTTGGACACCCGTTCAATACCGTTTTGTACGCCCGCATAGATAATCACCAGAACTGCCGCTGCAAAAAGGAGGAACCAGATTTCAACCGATGGGCCTTTAGAAATAAAATCAGCAAAATAGCCGTCTGCAGCCAGAGCACTGCCGTTGCCGCGCAGATACTCCCACAGATATTTCGTCACCCAGCCGCCGATGGTGGAGTAATACGGTACGATCAGCATGGGAATCACCGCATTGATCCATCCTCCAAACCGGAAGGCCCCCGTCTTTCCGAAGGCACGAAAAGCTCCCACCGGACTTTTCTTTGTCATTCTTCCGATTGCAGTCTCTGCCACAATCATGGTATACCCAAACGTAAGCGCCAGCAGGATATATACCAGCAGAAATATTCCGCCGCCATATCTGGCCGCCAGATACGGAAACCTCCAGATATTTCCAAGTCCCACCGATGCGCCCGCCGCAGCCAGGACAAACCCGAGCCTGCTCGAAAAGCTGCTTCTTTTATTTTCCTGATTTTCCATTCCATTTTCTCCGATCTGTATATTCTTCTATCAGTATATCCGATATCTGTACAAAATCCAACTGTTTTTCCGCAATTCTTCCAGTATACCTCTGTTTTCTCGGATTTTTCTCCTGTACCCGCATACTTTTTCCTCAACAGGATATTCTATCAGCAGGAGGTGACTACAATGATCGACAATGAAGAGCTCCCCATCGTCTTTACGATGGAGCTTGCACTGCATTCAGACGTGCTGAACCGCTTTGCCCGGCTGCCCGGCCGGGAACAGAAAGCAGTGGTGGAAGGGGCACGCAGCATAGAATCACGGGATGAAATGCGCCGTTACGTGGAGTCTATCTTTAAAAACCCCTCTTAACTGTGCCGAGATTTCACGGAATTCCAGGCAGTCCTCTACTTTATTCTTGCGCAGGCAGACGGTTTGATCTATACTTACCCCTGTATATCCACTTTGTGTCATACAGAATAAGAATCACAGATTTATTCTGTATACATGTTTCAGAAAATATCGGGAGGGATACGAGATGACCGAAAAATTATATTATACAGACCCATATCAGACAGAGTTCACCGCTGAAGTCCTTGAATGCAGCGAGCATAAAAAAGGATACGGAATCCGGCTTTCCGCCACCGCTTTCTTTCCGGAGGGCGGTGGTCAGCCTTACGATACCGGCCTTCTTCAGGATGTACGTGTACTGGAAGTGCACGAAAAAGACGGAGAGGTACTCCATTATACAGACAGGCCTCTGGAGGTCGGTTCCCGGGTGACAGGAAAGATCGACTGGGAACGCCGGTTTGACCTTACCCAGCAGCATTCCGGTGAGCATATTGTCAGCGGACTGATACACGCAGCCTTTGGTTACGACAATGTGGGCTTTCATCTGGGCAGTGATACCGTCACCATTGACTTCAACGGAGAAATCACAGAAGATGGAATGAGAGAAATCGAGGACCGGGCAAATGCCCTGATCTGGAAAAACGTGGAGACACATATTTTTTATCCCACACCGGAGGAATTGAAGACGCTCGCCTACAGGAGCAAAAAAAAACTGACCGGAGCCATCAGAATTGTAGAATTTCCCGGCGGTGATATGTGTGCCTGCTGCGGAACCCATGTGGCACGCACCGGGGAAATCGGAATGGTCAAACTGCTCTCTGTGGAAAAATTCCGTGACGGAACGAGAATGGAAATGATCAGCGGACGCCGTGTGCTGCATTATCTGAACATGGTACAGGGACAGAACCAGAAAATTTCCGTACTTCTCTCTGCACGGCCGGACCGCACCGCCGACGCGGTAAAACATCTCTCAGAAGAAAATTTCCGTCTGAAGGGCCGTGTTCTGTCCGCCGAAGACAGACTGTTTGCCCAGGAAGCCAGGGCGCTTGCAGGCACGGGAAATGTACTGCTTTTTGAGAAAAATCTTGATTCAGACAGCGTGCGCAAGCTGGCTGTTGCCGTAATGGAAACGTGCTGCGGAAGATGCGCCGTCTTTTCCGACAACGGAGACGGAACGTTCAAATATGCCATCGGTGAAAAAGACGGGGATCTCCGCGATCTTGTCAAAATAATGAACCGGACGCTGAATGGCCGCGGCGGCGGAAAGCCCTTCTTCGCGCAGGGTTCTGTCACTGCAGCAGAAGAAGAAATCCGCGGCTTTTTTAAGGAACAGGTTCCTTCGTTTTCTGTCCGGTAAATGCTCTGCATTCCGGAATTTTATCCCACGCGGAACGGACTCTTATCGCCCTTTGCCTCAAGGGCAATGCTGGCGATAGAGTGTTCCACCATATCGCTGACCGCATTTTCCGTATAAAATGCCATGTGGGGAAGCATGAGAACGTTCGGCATGTCCTTCAGAATCGACATTTCCCGATGTCCGATCACCGTATATTTGTAATCTCCGTAAAAGATTCCAAGCTCGTTTTCCACAACGTCCAGCGCTGCGGCACCGACTTTTCCACTTTCCAGTGCGTCAATCAGATCCATGGTGTTAATCACGCTTCCACGGGCTGTGTTGACCAGCACCACTCCGTCTTTCATCTTTTCAATTGTCTCCCTGCACACGATGTGATGGGTACCGTCCACTGCCGGAACGTGGAACGTAATCACATCGCTCTCCCGAAACAATGTATCCCGGTCTACGTACTGTGCATACTTTTTCACACTGTCCTTCTCATAAGGATCACTGGCCAGAATCCGGCATCCGAATCCGCTGAGATTGTGGATTACGTGTTCCCCGATCTTTCCCGTTCCTACCACGCCTACCGTCAGCCCTCCGATCTGGCGGCCGATGCTGCCCTTCAGAGAATAATCCATCCCGTCCGCACGTTTCATAATCATTTTCATCTTGCGCAGTGCCATCAGAATCAGCATCACCGCATAATCCGCCACACTTCCTGTGGAATACGATACGTTGCTCACGGTGATCCCGTATTTTTCAGCCGACTGCAGATCCACGTGGTCATATCCGATGGTTCTGGTGGAAATGTGGCGTACACCCATCTCCTTCCACACGCGGATAATGTCCTCCGTGATCGCTGTTGTAATTACGCTGACTCCCACACAGCCTTCTGCCAGTCTGGCATTTTCCGGATTCGGAGCTTCACGGCAGATGACGATCTCTGCACCGTACTGCCCCGCAAATTTTTCAAAAAAAGCGGCCTCATCAAAATCTCTGTAATTATATACTGTTATCTTTAAATCCGACATTTTATCCTCCCGTATAACACATGCTGCAAAAGTCCCGGATCGTTTTCCGACATTTTTCAGCATTCCTGTTTTCATTCGTTCCTATTTTACGCCTGTTCCCCGGCCAGTTCAACACCCTTCTGGTGTCCGGGATATCATTTTACCTCATTTTCAAGGGGAAGTCCCTGCTCCCAGGCTCTTGCATTCTCCAGTGTCGTCTCTGCAATTGCCTGAAGCGCCTCCCGCGTAAAAAATCCCTGATGGGAAGTAATCACGACATTGGGGAAAGCCAACAGCCGCGGTACCGTCTCATTGATAATAATATCATCTGACAAATCCTCATACACCATGCCGTCCTCATGTTCATACACATCAAGCCCCACACCGGAAAACTTTTTGCTGCGCAGCGCCTCGATCAGCGCTTCCGTATCAATCAGACCGCCCCTGGAGGTATTTACCAGAACGGCTGTGTCTTTCATCAGCGCAATGGTATCCCGGTTGATAATATGGTACGTCTCATGGAACAGCGGACAGTGAAGGGAAATCAGGTCGGATCGCCGCAGGAGCTCCTCCAGCTCCACATACGTAACATAACTCTTCAGTTCCTTGTCCTGATACTTGTCGTAGGCAATGATATCCATCCCAAATCCGCGGCAGATATTGGCCATGGCTTTTCCGATCTTTCCCGTTCCGATAATCCCGGCAGTTCCCTGATAAAAATTTCTGCCCAGCAGCCCCGACAGGGAAAAATCATTGATTCTCACCTTCGTATACGCCCGGTGCAGTCTGCGTACAGACATTAAAGCCAGTGCCATTGCATGCTCCGCCACAGCCTGCGGGCTGTATCCCGGCACACGCAGGATTGTAATTCCATACGTTCTGGCAGCTTCCAGATCAATATTGTTGTATCCGGCACAGCGCATCAGCAGCAACCGGATATCGAGCTCATGAAGCACGTCCAGTACCGGTCTGCTCAGGTCGGAATTGACAAAAGCACAGACAGCATCGTATCCCTTTGCCAGCACCGCCGTCTCCGGATTGATATTCGCCTCAAAAAAATGAATTTCACACGAAAAAGAATCTGGTCCTTCTCCTTTTGCAAGAGTTTCAAACCAGATTCTGTCATAGTCTTTCGTTCCAAAAAATGCAATTTTCATACTGCATACTCCTTTCACAGGTGAATTACCTACAGTATTCCCTGGGAAAGGAGAATTATTCAGGATTTTGTCTCCGCAGTACCGCTGCTCAATACTTATCGTATCGGAATCATGCAGCCTGCCTGAATCAGTTGAAATACACGAGATCTTCCGCCGGCGGTCCCGTCAGCTCATAGCTTTCGCCGTAAAGCACAGGCCCCTCTTCGCCGTAATCCTTCGTATATTCATATCTGACTGTGGCAGTCAGCCAGATCCACTGTCTTGACTTCAGCAGATCTGCGAATTCACTTTTACACAGATATCCGACAAAGCGAATATCATCCGCACAGCAGGTCATCGCATTCCGCCCCGGCACAAACACGCCGTCCGGAAAACGTCTTGACTTCATCACCTTTGCACGGAAGCGGACTTTTTTTCCTTCGTACCGGTCTTTTGCTTCAAAAGCATCCAGATACCACAGTCCGTAATCAATATCGTCGATCTGAATCACTTCTGCATTCAGATCATACGGCGGCTGATCCATTCCGGGATCAATGGGATTTCCTTCCTCATCCTCAAAATAAACCATTGCTCTGGGATTCAGTCCTCTCACCGTACGCCGGTAGGACTGAAGATCCATCTCCTCTGTACAGCGGTTAAACATCACCATCTCTGAATTCAGAAACAGATTGCTCAGAATACTGCGCATATTGTTCAGATAAACGGGGAAGGTGCTTCCGTCTACCACCGTGATTACCTGTGCGATTTCCATATTGTAGGGCATCGTATTTCCGAAAAGCCACTTCGGATCCCACATGCCGTTCATCTCAATGAAAATCCGTTTCGGACGGTAATGCTTCTCGCACGTTTTCAGGAAATCCGCATTGAAATCCACTGCTTCCTCCACGGTAATCACAGACATATTCATCTGAGCCAGCGCTTTTTCATCGTACTCCTCTTCCCCTTCTTCGCAGAGGATCAGAAGCCCTCTCTGACCGTCATCAAAGTCTCCTCCATCCAGTACGTCACGGAGAAAACTCGTTTTGCCCGCCTCAAGAAAACCGGTAATTAGATAAATTGGTATTTGCCGCATCGTTTTCACTCTTTCTTACTGTTTATTGCTGTGTTTCCCTTTACAGGCGAAACAGCTCTGCAAGCTTTTCTTCCTTCAGTCCGGAACCGATCACGCACAGTCTTCCTGTGTAATCTGCCGCTCCGATTCTGATCTCATACTCACCCGGTACAAAATCAAAGTGAAGCCACGTACCGTCACCGGAGGGCAGCATACCCTTCGCTCTCAGTATCATGCCATACTCCTCTGACTCGCTGAGTGTATGCAGAATCTGCTCCAGCTCCTCTTTTTCATATTTCTGAGGAGTTTCCTTTCCCCAAGAAGTAAACACCTCATCCGCATGATGATGGTGATGATGGTCGTGGTCATGATCATGGCAGCAGCAGTGATCCTCATCGTGGTCATGATGATGATGCTCGTGGTCGTGATCATGTCCACAGCAGTGATCCTCATCGTGGTCATGATGATGATGCTCATGGTCGTGATCATGGTCACAGCAGTGATCCTCATCGTGGTCATGGTGGTGATGCTCGTGGTCGTGATCATGTCCACAGCAGTGATCCTCATCGTGGTCATGATGATGATGCTCATGGTCGTGATCATG
>JAXEBU010000122.1:0-12644 GCA_034093895.1 Candidatus Choladocola sp.
GCAATGAAAATACACAAACATACCTCCTTGTGTTCCGGTATATATTTTACTCTCCGCAAAGTAAAGCAGCCGGGACAACGTACAGATGACGTTCCGCAAGCTGATCTGTACGAAACGCACAATCTTCTGAAGCAGTCCGCAATGCGGCAGAAGGTTGTGCTTTTTTTATCGTACAGGAAACTTTGTTTCCGATACGATAAAAATGCTCCGCAATGATGCGCACTTGCGTGCATAGAAAATGTCAGCAGAGCTGACCATGGTCGGCATGCAGAAAGTATCATAACAGGACAGCCCCCTGCATATATTTTGAGTAGTATATGCAGGGGGTCTTTTCATGGAAAAATTTGATTTATACAAGGATATTCAGATGAGAACGGGTGGAGAGATCTACGTTGGAATTGTCGGGCCTGTCCGCACCGGAAAATCGACTTTTGTAAGGAAATTTGTGGAACAGATGGTACTTCCTGAACTTGAGCATCAGGAAAAAACAGTTACACGGGATGAAATGCCATCAAGTGCTTCCGGAAGAACCGTTACGACGGTAGAGCCAAAGTTTATTCCACGTGACGCTGCGCAGATCCAGCTCGGCGATGGCTCTGTTATGAAAGTGCGGCTGGTGGACTGCGTCGGATTTCTCGTACCGGGGGCGGAGGGGACAGAAGAAAACGGTATACCGAGAATGGTAAAAACACCGTGGCAGCCGCAGCCCGTACCCTTTCCCGAGGCCGCACGGATCGGAACCCAGAAAGTAATTTCAGATCATGCTACGATCGGAATTGTTGTTACAACGGACGGAACCTTCGGAGAGATCCCGAGAACCAGCTTCCTGGAAGCGGAAAAAGAAGCCATTACAAAACTTCAGCAGATCGGGAAGCCTTTCCTCGTCATCGTTAATTCAGCCAGACCCCACAGCGAGGAAGCAAAACAGACAGCAGAATTCCTGCGGAATTCCTATGGAGTAACATGCATGATACTGAACTGTGAACAGATGGGAGCGTCAGACATCTATCGTGTATTCGAACAGTTCCTTCTGGAGTTTCCGCTTACCCGGGTAGTGTTTCAGATTCCGAAGTGGACAGAAACACTGGAAAACAGCCACTGGCTGAAACAGGATCTCTTCCAGGCGGTAAAAAAGTTTATGCAGAACCTGCGGACCGTGCGCGATATCACAGCTGACACACCGATACTGGACAGTAAATACGTGAAAAAGACAAAGGTGGAAAACGTAGATCTTTCCAGCGGAAATGCTGAACTTGCAGTTGCGGTGCAGGATAACCTGTACTATGAAATTCTGAGTGAGATGACAGGCGCCGACATTCGCAGTGAGTATCAGCTGATCTCCATGGTTCGCGAGATGGCCGGTATGAAAAAAGAGTACGATTCCGTTGTATCAGCGATTCTGGCTGTCCGACAGACGGGATACGGCGTCATAACACCGGAAAAAGACGAAATTGTAATGGAAGAACCTGTCATTATCCGTCAGGGAAACCGGTATGGTGTAAAAATCAAAGCGTCGTCGCCCTCCATTCATCTGATCCGCGCCGAGATTGAGACGGAAATAGCACCTATAGTCGGCAGCGAATCACAGGCAGAGGATCTGATTACGTATATGAAAAACCGGGAACAGGAGAATGATGGTGCGTGGAATACGCTGATTTTCGGTAAATCCATTGAACAGATGGTGGAAGAAGGGATCCGGACAAAGCTGTCCTCTATCGGCGAAGAAAGCCAGCAGAAGCTGCAGGATACGATGAAAAAGATTGTCAACGAATCGAAAGGAAAACTGATTTGTATCATCATATAAAATTTTTGTTACATTTTGCGGTTACTTATGTTTGACAAAGCGGGATATGTGGCATATAATATGAATTAAATATTACAAAATATTTAAACAATGTTTCGGAAAAACGAAGGAGAGAATTATGTTCAGCAATCACAGGCCCAGAAAGGCATTTCTGATTATGGGGCTTCTGTTTCTGATGATGTTCCTGAGTATGACAGTCAATGCGGAAGCAGCCTGGAAGAAAAATGCCAATGGTACATATTCTTATTACAGCAACGGAAAGCTGGTGAAGAGCCAGTGGATTAATGGCACCTATTATGTCAATTCCAAGGGTATCCGTCAGACGGGATGGCTGTATAAGGGAAAGAAATGGTATTATTTTTCCAAGACCGGAAAGGTCGTGAAAAATAAATGGATCAAATCCGGCAGCAATATGTATTATGCGGGCAAGAGCGGTGCTCTGTATACAAGCGGCAAATACAAGATCGGTGACTATTACTATGGATTCAACAAGAGAGGCGTACGGCTGATCCGCAGGCAGACGATCAATAATAAAGTATACTATTTCGGACCGCAGACAGGCCGCATGCTGACCAGTACCTGGATTGCTACGAATAAGAAGTATTATTATTACGGGAAAGACGGTGCCATGGTCACCAGTCAGTGGGTCGGCAGATATTACGTCGGAAAGAGCGGAAGCCGTCTCACGAATACGTGGAAGGATAACAGATATCTGAACAGTACCGGAAAAGCAGTCAGCGGACTGCAGAAGATCGGCGGTACCTACTACTATTTTGATACGAAGACGTACAAAAAAGTGACGAATACTACGGTGACAGTGAGCGGATGCACATACAAGTTTGACAGCAGCGGAAAAGGCAGGCTGATTTCAAAGAATGGTGTACCGGCTACGACTGTAAACGTGGAGGATACATACTATACGGATAAGTATGTGGATGATGAGACACTGCTGTCATCAATTATTTACTGTGAAGCCGGCAATCAGGCATATGAAGGAAAGGTGGCTGTGGGCCTCGTCATTATGAACCGTGTGTATGATTCCAGATTCCCGTCAAAGCTGAGAGAAATCGTCTACCAGAAACAGCAGTTTACGCCTGCACGGAACGGAAGCCTTACGAAGGCGATCAAGACACCTTCTCTTGTCACGGAAGAGTGCAGGAAAGCAGCAAAGGAAGTGCTGCAGCAGTTTGAAAACTACAAGGCAGGCAAGACCATATATCTTGTGCTTGACGGAAAGAAGACAGAGTTCCCTTATCTGTTCTTTATGACGAAAGCAGCGTATCAGAGCTGTGGTCTGTCAGCAGCATACAAACAGATCGGCGCACACGTATTTTTCAAAAACTGGTGCTGATGAGATTCACCTGCATTCGTCTGAATCCGCAGGATCATTTGTATAATTCATGAAAAGGATGAAATCGAACGTATGGTTGATTTTATCCTTTTCTTGTGTTAAAATGCAAAGGGCGATAGAATGAAAAAAGCAGATATAATTCTTGGAATATCTGCCGTGACGGCAGGTATTCTTTTATTTACAGTCAGATCTCTGTTCCAGGACGGAGGATCATACGTCACTGTGGAAAAAAACGGTGAACAGTTCGGAACGTATTCTCTGAAGGAGGATCAGGAGATTCCGGTCGGTGAGGGAAACTGTATCAGGATTTCAGACGGCTGCGCCTATATGGAGAGCGCAGACTGTCCGGATCAGCTCTGTGTCCATCAGGGGCGTATTTCGGCGAATGGCGAGATGATCGTCTGTCTTCCGAACCGTGTGGTGGTACAGGTTGGATCGGAGGAACGGGATGAGGATGCTCCCGATGCCGTTGTATATTAGAGAAGGGATATCACATATTTGTGAATACAGAAGATGAGGCAGAAGGCAGCGTATTTCGGTGTATTTACTGCACTGGCAATGATATTAAGCTATATTGAAGCACAGCTTCCGTTTTTTTACGGAATCCCCGGGGTGAAGCTCGGGCTGGCAAACAGTATGTCGCTTACTGTAATGTATCTGATGGGGCCGGCGGCAGCGTATGCCGTCTCAGGGATCCGGATTATCCTGACGGGATTCCTTTTCGGAAATATGTTTTCTATTCTGTACAGTCTGGCAGGAGGACTTCTGAGTCTGACAGTCATGCTGCTGATGAGGAAATCCAGATGTTTCTCCATCGTCGGGATCAGTATGGCCGGCGGTCTGACCCATAATATCGGTCAGCTGGCAGTGGCAGTCTGCGTGGTGGAGAATCTGAATCTGATGTATTATCTTCCGGTTCTCCTGATTTCCGGGACGGTGACCGGTCTTGTGATCGGGATACTGAGCAGAGAGATTTTAAAAAGGATGCCGCAGGGACGAATGTGAGCTGCCGGCAGTGGCAGAGGAGAAGAACATGATTGCATATTTAAAGGGAATTGTCGTGTCTGTCACGGAGACGAAACTGATTCTTGATGTCAATAATATTGGATTTCAGATTTTTATTTCTTCCAGAGAGGCGGCTGCGATGCCCGGACGCGGAGAGGAAGTACTGATCTATACGTATATGAATGTGAAGGAAGATGCGATGCAGCTCTATGGCTTCCTGTCGGAAGTTGATCTGGAGATGTACCGCCTGCTGCTGAATGTAAACGGGATCGGACCGAAAGCAGCCCTTGGTATTCTGTCCGTTCTGACGGCAGATGAGATTCGTTTTGCTGTTCTTTCTGATGATGCAAAAACAATAGCAAGGGCACCCGGTGTGGGAGGAAAGACGGCACAGAAGCTGATCCTGGAACTGAAGGACAAGCTGAGTCTGGAAGACGCTTTTGAGAAAAAGCTGGCCGCTTCTGCGGGAGCAGTTCCGGAAACGCCATCGACAGACGACGCGAAGTCAGAAGCGGTGCAGGCGCTTACAGCACTCGGTTATTCCGGCAGTGATGCGCTGCGCGCCGTTCGAAAAGCAGGTGTGACGGAGGACATGGATACCGAGACGATTCTGAAGCTGGCATTGAAACAGCTGTCGTTTTTGTAGAACCAAATGGAAGATGAGAACCGGACAGAAAACATCTGTTTCCGGATTAAGGAGAGCATATGGCCAAAAGGATTATCACAACAGACACGACGGAGGAGGATGTCCGTCTTGATCAGGGGCTCCGGCCCAGAATGCTGGATGAATATATCGGCCAGGAGAAGGCGAAAAATACACTGAAGATTTTTATTGAAGCGGCAAAACAGAGAAAGGATTCCCTTGACCACGTACTGTTTTACGGGCCGCCCGGACTGGGCAAGACGACACTGGCATGCATTGTGGCAAATGAGATGGATGTCAATATCCGGATCACATCGGGACCGGCAATTGAGAAACCGGGTGAGA
The DNA here is from genome assembly GCA_034093895.1 of Candidatus Choladocola sp. GTDB lineage: Bacteria > Bacillota > Clostridia > Lachnospirales > Lachnospiraceae > Choladousia. Next base: position 5,149 of record JAXEBU010000122.1, read on the forward strand.
TGGCGGCTATCCTGAATAATCTGCAGGAGGGAGATATCCTGTTCGTGGATGAGATTCACCGGCTGAACCGGCAGGTGGAGGAGGTGCTTTATCCGGCCATGGAGGATTTTGCCATTGACATTGTCATCGGAAAAGGAGCAACGGCAAGATCCATCCGCCTTGATCTGCCTCATTTTACTCTGATCGGAGCGACCACCAGGGCAGGCATGCTGACGGCTCCGTTGCGTGACCGTTTCGGAGTGGTCAATCATCTGGAATATTACTCGGAAAAAGAACTTCAGACAATTGTGATCCGGTCAGCAAAGGTGCTGGGTGTGGAGATAGACAACCGCGGTGCACTGGAAATAGCGAGACGATCCAGGGGTACGCCGCGTCTGGCCAACCGGATGCTGAAGCGCGTCCGTGATTACGCACAGGTCCGGTATGACGGTAAGATTACTTCTGCCGTTGCAGCGGAAGCGCTGGATCTGCTGGAGGTCGACCGCTGCGGACTGGACGGCATTGACCGGGCTATTCTTGGAATCATGATTGACAAATTTGGCGGAGGCCCGGTGGGACTTGAGACACTGGCTGCCGCAATCGGTGAGGATTCCGGAACGATTGAGGACGTTTATGAGCCGTATCTGATCAAAAACGGCTTTATAAACCGTACACCGAAAGGCCGTGTCGTGACGGATTACGCGTATGATCATCTGGGAAGAAAGAAATAAAGTGTTGTAATTCCTCCAAATTTGTTTATAATAAAAGATAAGGCTTACAGGATAAACAGAAAGGTAGGGCATTCATGTCATCCAAGAATAAAACCCAGGTGATTATCGCTGGAAAAATCTATACATTGAGTGGTTATGAAAGTGAAGAATATCTGCAGAGAGTGGCTACATATCTGAACAGCAAGATTTCCGAGTTTAAGAATATGGACGGTTATGCCAGACTGTCACCCGAGATGCGAGGGATTCTGCTGAATCTGAACACGGCAGATGATTATTTCAAAATGAAAAAGAAAGTGGATGAGCTGGAGAAGGAGCTTTCTGAGAAAGACAGGGATATTTACGATCTGAAACATGAACTGATAACAGCGCAGATCAGACTTGAAAATGCAGAAAAAGAGAACAGTTCACTGGAAGAGAAGAATGTACAGCTTCAGAAAGAATCGATTCAGCTTGAAGCACAGCTGAAGAATCAGAATAAGCGATAGATACCGGCTGCAATAATTTGCATATACTTTTATCGAAATCAGTAGAAGTTATGGAGATCATTGCAGTCTGTTTTTTATCTCAGTCGAAGAAGACTCCCACTTCTATAAGTGGTGAGTAATAGTACGATAAAAATCACATTACAGAACACTTTACAAGGAGGAAGGTATGGCAGAATTACTGGCCCCCGCAGGATCTTTTGACAGTCTCCGCGCTGCTGTGAATGCAGGTGCAGATGCGGTATATATTGGCGGCAGTCTGTTTGGCGCCCGCGCCTATGCAGACAATCCGGATGAAGAGCAGCTGATTGAGGGGATCAGATACTGCCATCTCCACGGACGGAAAATTTATCTGACCGTCAACACACTGCTGAAGGAAAAAGAGATAAACGAAATGCTGTATCCGTATCTGCTGCCTTACTATGAAAACGGAGTCGACGGACTGATTGTACAGGATTTTGGCGTTGTGAAATATGTCCGGGAACATTTTCCGGGACTGGACCTTCATGCCAGTACACAGATGACAGTCACGGGTTCGGACGGTGCACGCCTCCTGAAAAAGGCCGGTATTTCACGTGTGGTACCGGCACGTGAGCTTTCTCTTGCGGAGATCCGCAGAATCATTGACGAGACGGGAATTGAGGTCGAGACGTTCATTCACGGGGCAATGTGCTATTCCTATTCCGGACAGTGTCTTTTCAGCAGCCTTCTTGGCGGAAGAAGCGGAAACAGAGGCCGGTGTGCCCAGCCCTGCCGCCTTCCGTACAGCGTAATCGCAGCAGAAGACAGCAGAAAGAAAAAGTCAGAAGGACGAACCTCCTGCCTGCTCAGCATGAAAGATATGTGTACTCTGGATCTGCTTCCTGAGATCGTGGATGCGGGGATTGCTTCTCTGAAAATTGAGGGCAGAATGAAACGGCCGGAGTATACGGCCGGTGTGGTCAGCGTTTACCGGAAATATCTTGATCTGTATGAAGAGACCGGAAAGAATGGCTTCCGCGTGGAGGAGGAGGACAGGAGAATTCTGCTGGATCTGTATAACCGCGGAGGATTTTCCGAAGGATATTACCATCAGCACAACGGGAAAACCATGATGGCAATGGATCGTCCCAATCACAGCGGAACAGAGGCGGCAGTGGTCAGGTCCGTGGGAAGAGGCAAAGGACGTGCCGCTGCACTGGAAAGACTTGGGAAGAAAGATGTTCTGGAACTGGTTCCGGGGACAGAGATTACGCTTTCGGAGGATGTAAAACAGGGACAGGAATTTATGTTTCCTGTTTCGGGAGCGCGTCTCCGTGAAGGAATGATTCTGAGAAGGACCAGAAATGAATCACTGAACAGAATGCTTCAGGAAAAATATATAGAAGGAAACTGCAAAGAAAAAATTAAGGGCGAATTAATGATTTCTGCGGAGGGGACTGCTATACTGAAGCTGAATCATCCGACTGCATCGGTATCGGTTGAAGAAAACATTGCACAGCCGGCGCTGAATCAGCCGACCTCTGCGGATGCGATCAGAAAACAGCTGCAGAAAACAGGGAATACACCGTTTCTGTTTACTTCGCTTGATATCCGGACAGAGGGCAATCTGTTCATACCGGTAAAAAGTCTGAATGAGCTGAGAAGAAAAGGACTGGAAGCACTGGAACAGGAGATTCTGTCCGGCTGCAGACAGAGAACAGGGATGGAATGGCGGCAGGAGAAAGCGCATTTTGTATCAGAACAGACGCCGGATGCCGGATGCCGGGAAAAAGAGACTTCCGGACAGGAGGACAGTGCTGTGCTGTCATCGAAAGATTACCGTATGAATGTGCTGGTGACCTCCGGCGATCAGCTGGAAGCTGTTCTTGCATCCGGGCTTTCCGTTCTGGATACGGTGTATTTTGATTTTATGCTTCTGGATAATGAAAGGGTAATGGAGCAAATGGAAGCGGTACGTGAAAAGGGGTGGAACTGTTACATGAACCTCCCGCCGGTTCTGCGTCAGAAGGACCGGGATTTTCTGGAAAGAAAAACGGTACGTTCCTGTATGAAACGCATGGATGGCTTCCTTCTTCATACGATTGACGAGCTTGCCTGTCTGCAGGAATTTCTGAAAAATGAAGAAAAAACTGCAGTTCTGGTTGCAGATGAGAATTTTTACACGTACAATAAAAGAGCAGCATCATTTCTGCGGGAGCAGGGGATTGACAGAATGACTCTTCCTGCGGAGCTAAATTTCGGGGAGCTGCGGGGGCTTGCAACAGCTGACGGGGAACTGACTGTGTATGGGTACCAGCCGCTGATGCAGTCGGCCCAGTGTGTGATAAAAAACACGAAGGGCTGTACGAAAAAACCGGAGACGATCCGGATACGCGACAGAAAAAATGCGGAATTTCCGGTTCTGAACCGCTGTCCGGTGTGCTGTAATACGATTTATAATTCCGTTCCGCTGGAGCTGGCCGGATGCAGGGCAGAAATCGGGAAGCTGGCACTGCGATACGTCAGACTTTCCTTTACAGTAGAGACGAAAGAAGAAACCTCACGCATTCTGGAAAAATACGAAAAATCTTTATTTGACTGCGATGATACGTATGAACCTGTTCAGGAAGGAACGAGAGGACACTTCAGAAGGGGAGTAGAATAGATACATGACTAACCTGATCATACAGATTTCCAAATATCTGATTATAATTATTATGGCATTGTACACGCTGCAGTGCTTTACAGTGTTCAGAAAAAAAGATGAGGAAGCAAGAGACTATCTGTTTCTGAGGCAGAATATACTGATGTTTTTTATTCATTTTGTGGCCTTTATTGTGCTGTATCTTGAGATGTCCGAGGCTACGATTCTGCTGTATTACGGCGCACAGGTCATTTATCTGGCGGCTGTCCTTGTGCTGTTCAGAAACCTGTATCCTCTGGCTTCCAGGCTGCTGATCAACAATATGTGTATGCTGATCTGCATCGGCTTCATCATGATAACGAGGCTGTCCTATGAGCAGAGTATCAAGCAGTTCAAGATTGCCGTATTTGCAACTGCCATTGCCCTTGTCATACCGATTATTATAAGGAAACTCCGTTTTATTACGAAAATGTACTGGCTGTATGCCCTGGTCGGAATCGGACTGCTGGCTCTTGTGGCAATTGCCGCGCGTTCCACGTATGGCGCAAAGCTGTCTTTTACCGTAGGCGGTATTTCCATTCAGCCGTCCGAGTTTGTAAAGATTATTTTTGTTTTTGCCATTGCAGGACTGCTTTCCCATGCAAGAGATTTCAAAAGGCTTGTCATTGCAACGGTACTGGCGGCGCTGCACGTTCTGATTCTTGTGGTATCAAAGGATCTGGGAAGTGCGTTGATTTTCTTTGTAACGTATCTGGTTATGCTTTTTGTTTCTACCAGAAATCCGTTTTATGTGCTAAGCGGTATTCTTGCAGGATCAGGTGCAGCGGTGGGAGCTTACTTTCTTTTCAACCATATCCGCGTCCGTGTACAGGCGTGGCGTGATCCGTTCCAGGACTATCAGGGAGGCGGCTATCAGATCTGTCAGTCGCTCTTTGCGATCAGTGCCGGAAGCTGGTTTGGAACCGGGCTGTGTCAGGGATCCCCGAAAGCCATTCCTTTTGTGGAGCAGGACTTTATGTTTTCCGCCATTGCAGAAGAACTGGGCAGCATATTCGGAATCTGTCTGATCCTTGTATGTATGAGCTGTTTTATCATGTTTGTTAATATATCCATGCAGCTTACCAACCGTTTTTACCGCCTTGTGGCAGTGGGCCTTGGGACAACGTATGCGGTACAGGTATTTCTGACAGTGGGCGGAGGAATCAAACTGATCCCCATGACAGGTGTGACACTGCCGCTTGTAAGTTACGGCGGAAGTTCCATGCTCAGTACGATGATCATGTTTTCCATTGTTCAGGGCCTGTATATGCTGCAGCGGGATGAAGAACGAAAGAGCGGGATGGCCCGCTATTACGGCAGCCGTCAGCCGTATGGCCAGGGAGGCTACGGCCAGGCCGGATACGGAATGCCCGGATATGGCAGCTCACCGTACGGCGATACGGGATACGGCGGCTCACAGTATGATGATTCCGGATACGACGGATCTCAGTACGGCAATTCCGGATACGATGGATCACAGTATGATGATTCCGGATACGATGGATCTCAGTACGGCAATTCCGGATACGATGGTTCACAGTATGATGATTCCGGATACGACAGATCTCAGTACGGCAATTCCGGATATGGTGATCCCACGTATGACAGCTCACAGTATGATGATCCGGAATATGGGCGGTCCGGATATGATTATCCGCAGTATGAACGGCAGCCGTATGGCCGGCAGGAATATCGGCAGGATGATTATTACGGTCCGCAGGAGGACGACCAGTCCTACAGCGAATCGGAAGGATATAGAATGAACGGTTACGATTCACAATATGGAGGGGATACACACGGTGAAGAACAGCAGGAAGAATACTGGTACGACGACGAAGACGAAGACCCGTACTGGGACGAAGACCGGGAAAACAGTTCAGGATCAGGAAAGGGACGGCAGAACCAGAAAGCCCCGTACGGATACAAAGGAACGTACAGGCCGTAAAATACCGGTAAAAGTAAAGGAAGTCTATTTCGAACAGGAACCGGAACCGGTGACAGGAAAGGGACGCAATACGGAGTTGGGAATTGTAACGTATACCTTCGTCTTTCTCTTTCTGGTTATGATCGGGTATCTGGTTTATCTGAATGTCTGGAAGGCAGATGAGCTGAACTCCAGTGTATACAATACGAAACAGGATGCAAATACAGACAAATACATCCGGGGATCTATCCTTTCTGCAGACGGCAGTGTACTGGCAGAAACACAGGTATCCGAGTTGGGTGAGGAAACAAGGGTATATCCTTATGCAAATGTGTTTGCCCATGTGATCGGATACTCTTCAAACGGAAAATCCGGTCTGGAAGCAAGCTGCAATTATGATCTGCTGACATCTCACGCCTCTGTACTGACCCAGATCAAGGATGAGGCGGAAAATGAGAAAATGCGGGGCGATTCCGTCGTAGTGACGCTGAATTCACAGCTTCAGACGGCAGCGTATCAGGCGCTCGGTTCCTACAACGGAGCCGTGATTGCCATGGAACCTGATACTGGAAAGATACTGGCAATGGTATCAAAACCGGATTTTGATCCGAATTCCATCGAGGCGATCTGGGATGAACTGGTGACGGATTCCACAAGGAGTGACCTTCTCAACCGTGCCACTCAGGGACTGTATCCGCCAGGATCCACTTTCAAAATCCTGACTACGCTGGCTTACCTCAGAGAGGAGCCGAAAGCCTTTGACAATTTTCAGTACAACTGTTCCTCTCAGCTGACTGTGGACGATGTAACAATTAACTGTTACAACAGTACAGTTCACGGTCAGGAAAATCTGGAGAGTGCATTTGCTCATTCCTGTAATACGGCATACGCAAGCATTGGCATGGAGCTGGACAACGAGTCATTCCGCAGCATGGCAGAAGAGTTCCTGTTTAACAAATCACTGCCCACCAGTTTGCAGCACAGTACGTCCAGATTTGAACTTGAGCGGAACTCCTCCTACGGGGAGCAGATGACAACAGCCATCGGACAGGGCGACACACTGGTGACACCCCTTCATATGGCTCTGATCACATCCACAGTGGCAAACGGCGGAATCATGATGAAACCGTACTGCATTGACCGGATAGAGACGTACGACGGAGATACAGTTTCCAAAAACAGTCCGACAAAATACAAACGGCTGATGACCACAGAAGAAGCACGGATCCTGACCGAGTATATGCAGGAGACCGTAAAAAGCGGTACGGCCACGGCACTGAGTGGATTTGGCTTCACCGTGGCAGGAAAAACAGGTTCCGCCGAGTACGTATCCAACGGATATGAAGGAACACACTCCTGGTTCGTCGGCTTTTCCAACGTATCAGATCCGGATCTGGTGGTAGTCGTAATTGCAGAAGACGGCGGTACCGGCAGCCAGACTGCAGTACCAATCGCATCCCAGATCTTCCAGTCATACTACAACATGGGGCTGTAAACAGAATGACATACCAAAAAGAAGAATAAATCCAGCCGCGGGCAGGAATTCCTTGATAGTGACACACGAAGAAGAGCCAGGATACTTTTTCACAGTCAGCCGCCCGGCCGGAATTCCGTGATAGTGAAACACGGAGAAGCGACAGGAAACTTTTTCACAGCCAGCCGCCCGGGGTGTATTAACCCCGAGGAGGCCAAAAGAACCCACGCACAAAGAATAAGTAGGTAATGGAAGTACCAAA
>JAXEBU010000123.1:0-2630 GCA_034093895.1 Candidatus Choladocola sp.
GGGCTGCGTTATGATGAGGGTCTGCAACCTTGATACGTGTCCGGTGGGTGTTGCCACACAGAATCCGGAGCTGAGAAAACGCTTCCGCGGAAAACCGGAATATGTCGTAAACTTTATGCGGTTTATTGCGGAGGATCTCCGTGAGTATATGGCAAAACTGGGATTCCGAACAATCGATGAGATGGTTGGCAGAAGCGATCTCCTGAAGAAGAAGGATGTCTGCGAAAATCCGAAGGGCGAGCTGATCGATCTGAGCAACATTCTGAATAATCCATATGATGGCAAAGGAAATAAAGTGACCTTCGATCCGAAACAGGTATATGATTTCGGCCTTGAGAAGACAAAAGACGTAAAAGTGCTGCTTGAGAAGCTGGGACCGGCTCTGGAAGCAGGACAGAAGAGAAGTGTGGAACTGGATGTGTCCAATGTTGACCGTGCTTTCGGTACTATTTTTGGTTCGGAAATTACCCGAAGATATCCGGAAGGACTGGAAGAAGATACGTATACCATCAAATGCCACGGGGCAGGCGGTCAGAGTTTCGGAGCGTTTATTCCGAACGGACTGACACTGGAACTGGTCGGTGACAGCAACGATTACTTCGGAAAAGGTCTCTCCGGAGGAAAACTGATTGTTTATCCGCCTGCCGGAACGAAATTTGCCCACGATGAAAACATCATTATCGGCAACGTTGCGCTGTATGGAGCGACCAGCGGAAGCGCCTACATTAACGGTGTGGCAGGAGAGCGTTTCTGTGTCCGCAATTCAGGCGCAATTACAGTTGTGGAAGGCTGCGGCGATCACGGCTGTGAGTATATGACAGGCGGACGTGCAGTGGTAATCGGAAAAGTCGGCAAGAACTTTGCGGCAGGTATGAGCGGCGGCATTGCGTACGTACTCGATGAAGATAATGATCTGTATACAAAGGTGAATAAAAACATGGTATCCATCGAGAAGATTACGTCCAAATATGATGTGTTCGAGCTGAAAGATCTGATCAAGGAGCACGTAAAATATACGAATTCCGAAAAAGGAAAGAAGATACTGGATGACTTCGGTGCGTATCTTCCGAAGTTCAAAAAAATCATTCCGCATGAGTACAGCAATATGCTGATGACCATCGTACAGATGGAGGAAAAGGGACTCAGCAGTGAACAGGCACAGATAGAAGCATTTTATGCCAATACGGCGCAGAATGCAGAATAGGAGGTGTGAATCATGGGAAAACCAACAGGATTTTTAGAGTATAAGCGAGAAAACGGCCAGGAGATCGCACCGAAAGAAAGAATTGAAAATTTTAATGAGTTTCATCTGGCGCTTCCACTGGAAAAACAGAGAATTCAGGGAGCGCGGTGCATGGCCTGCGGCGTGCCTTTCTGCCAGGCAGGTATGATGATCGGAGGCATGGCTTCCGGCTGTCCGCTGAATAATCTCGTTCCGGAGTGGAACGATCTGGTATACTGGGGTAACTGGGAGGAGGCATACAGACGACTGACGAAGACGAACTGTTTTCCGGAATTTACATCCCGCGTCTGCCCTGCGCTCTGTGAAGCTGCGTGTACCTGCAATCTGGACAGTGAGCCGGTCTCATCGAAAGCAAATGAAAGAGCAATTATTGAAAATGCCTTTGCAACAGGCCTTGTTAAGCCGTGTCCGCCGGAAGTGCGTACCGGAAAGAAAGTTGCAGTAGTCGGCAGCGGTCCTTCCGGACTGGCAACAGCTCTTCAGCTGAATAAACGCGGTCACAGTGTTACTGTTTATGAGCGGAATGACCGTGTGGGCGGTCTGCTTCGTTACGGGATTCCGAACATGAAGATTGACAAGAAAATCATTGATCGCCGGATTGAACTGATGAAGGCAGAGGGGATTGAGTTTGTCACCAATGCCAACATCGGAGAAAATGTGAAGGCTGATGATCTGATGAAGGAGTTTGATGCAGTTGTGCTCGCCTGCGGCGCTTCCAACCCGCGCGACATAAGTGTCCCGGGAAGAGATGCCAAAGGGATTTACTTTGCAGTGGATTTTCTGAAAGCGACAACAAAGAGTCTTCTGGATTCCAACTTTGAGGATAAAAAGTATATTCCGGCGAAGGGAAAACACGTGATTATCATCGGCGGAGGAGACACCGGAAATGACTGCTGCGGAACTTCCATCCGTCTGGGCGCAGCTTCGGTAACCATGCTGGAGATGATGCCTAAGCCTCCGGTACAGCGCGCAGCCAACAATCCGTGGCCGGAGTGGCCGAAAGTGCTGAAGACGGATTACGGTCATCAGGAAGCAATCGCAGTTTACGGCCAGGATCCGCGTATTTATACCACCACAGTGAAGGAGTTCATTAAAAACAAGAAGGGCGAAGTGACGAAAGCTGTTCTTGTGAAACTCGAAGGAAAAAAAGATGAGAAGACAGGATGTATGATGATGGTGCCGGTGGAAGGAAGCGAATGGACTGTGAAAGCCGATCTGGTTCTCATTGCCGCGGGCTTCCTGGGGTCACAGAAATACGTGACAGATGCATTCAAAGTTGATCTGAATCCGCGTACGAATGTGGCGACAGCACCTGGTAAATACGCTACCAGTGTACCGAAGGTATTCACGGCAGGTGATATGCACAGGGGCCAGTCTCTTGTGGTAT
>JAXEBU010000124.1:0-4602 GCA_034093895.1 Candidatus Choladocola sp.
GGGGCTTCGTCTCGTGCTTCAGCTTTTCCCGAACGCACAGGGCATCATTGCCATCGAAAATAACAAGCCGGATGCAATTCAGGCTATGGAAGCGGTATGCGCCGGCGAAAAACAGATTCACGTGCAGCCTGTTCTCGCCAAATATCCGGAAGGCGGTGAACGAAATCTGATTTCTGTAATCAGCGGCCGTGACCTTCGTTTCGGCCAGCTTCCCGCAGATGTTGGCTGTATGGTATGCAATGTCAGCACTCTGAACGCCATCTACCGCGCTGTCTATTTCTCTGAGCCGCTGATGGAACGCTATTTCACCGTATCCGGTGATGCTGTTGCCAGCCCGCGTACCATGTCCGTTAAGATCGGTACTTCCTGCGCTGAACTCGTGGAAGCTGCAGGCGGAATCAAGCCGGACTGTACCGTGAAAAAAGTACTCTGCGGCGGCCCGATGATGGGTATTGCCATGACGACGCTTGATGCACCGATAAGCAAAAACAATAATGCACTCACCGTTCTTGCGGAGGACGAAGTAGAACTGGCAGAAAAGGACGCCACTGCCTGCATCCACTGCGGACGCTGTACCAGAGCCTGCCCGATTCATCTGATTCCGCAGATGATGGCAGATGCCGCCGAGCGGAAGAATTATGAATTCTACGAGAAGAAGCTGTACGGACTGGACTGCATTGCCTGCGGATCCTGCACTTACGTCTGTCCTGCAAAGCGTCCGCTGATGCAGCTCTTCAAACAGACCAAAGCCACGATCATGGCAGCAAAGAGAAAGTGAGGAGACTGACAAAATGAATGATAAATTACTGAATGTTTCTTCCAGTCCGCACATCAGAAGCAGCCTGACCACACAGAAGGTTATGCTTGATGTCGTGCTGGCGCTGATGCCTGCAACCGTTTTCGGCATCTACCGCTATGGACTGCATGCATTTCTCATAATTGCAGTCTCAATTGTCACAGCTGTGGCCTCAGAATACGCCTTTGACATTATTACAAAGAAACCGAATACCGTAAAAGACGGCAGTGCCGTTCTGACCGGTCTTCTGCTTGCCCTTTCCCTCTCACCTTCCGTTCCGCTCTACATACCGGTTCTGGGAAGTTTATTTGCAATCCTTTTTGTAAAAAGCTTTTTCGGCGGACTGGGCAAAAACTTTATGAATCCGGCCGTAACGGCAAGATGTTTCCTGTTAATCTCCTTCGGAAGCACCATGACAAGCTTTGCAGTTGACGGTGTCAGCTCTGCGACTCCGCTTGCAGCACTGAACGCAGGAGAACAGGTCAGTCTGGCACAGATTTTCGTCGGTAATACGAATGGTGTCATCGGCGGCAGTGCCCTGGCCCTTCTGATCGGAGGTCTGTTCCTTCTGATCTGCCGCGGCATTACACTGGAAATACCTGCATCCTGCATTATCGCTTTCACAGCATTTATGGCTCTTTTTGGCGGCCGCGGGCTGGATGCGAAATACCTTCTGATTCAGATCTGCGGCGGCGGTGTTCTGATGGGTGCCTTCTTCATGGCAACCGATCCGGTCACCAGTCCCGTTACATCGAGAGGGCAGATTATTTACGGTGCTCTGATGGGTATTCTGGCAGCTGTCTTCCGTGTATTCGGTACAGCAGCGGACTCCTTCAGCTATGCCATTATCCTCTCCAATATGGTAGTTCCGTTTATTGACAAGCTCCCGATTCCGAAGCCTCTGGGATACAAAACGGGCGGCGAATACAAGGAAAGAGAATTCCCGAAAGCTGCTGTCAACCTTACCGTTATCACACTCATCGCAGGTCTTGCCCTCAGCAGTATTTATCTTCTGACAAAAGACAAGATCGAGGAACAGGAAGTTGCAGCGAAAGTAGCTTCTTATCAGGAAGTATGTCCGGATGCAGTTGATTTTGCAATTGACGAAAATATGAAAAAGTCCATCGAAAATCTCGGCGGCGGAATTTATGATGAAAAATTCGGAAAAACTTACGTGAATGAAGCGGTTGCCGGTACAGCTGCAGACGGTTCCGTTGCGGGATACGTTATCAGCGTAACGAGCGGTGACGGTTTTGACGGCAATATCACACTTTCTGTCGGCATCACTGCAGACGGCACAGTTCTTGGTATTTCCTTCACCGAACTGAATGAGACAGCCGGTATGGGTATGCGGTGCGGAGACGAAGAATTCCGCAGTCAGTTCTCCGGAGTTAAGACAGACAGCTTTACGCTGAACAAAGCCGGCGGATCAGTGGCTGACAATGAAATTGATTCCGTTTCCGGTGCATCGATTTCTTCCGGCGCTGTCGTAAACGCAGTGAATACAGCACTTGCCTTCTATGCGGCAAATGTACAGTAAGGGAGGGACAGAATATGAATCATCAATACAGAGAACGAATTTTTAACGGTATCATAAAAGAAAACCCGTGCCTCATTCTGATGCTGGGTATGTGTCCTACACTTGCAGTAACAACGTCTGCAATAAACGGTATCGGTATGGGACTTTCCACACTGGCCGTACTGATTTTTTCAAACCTGATTATCTCTATGATGAGAAACGTAATACCGGATCAGGTACGTCTTCCGGCGTATATTGTAATCGTCGCATCACTTGTTACCATTGTTGATCTTCTGATGCAGGCGTACACCCCGGATCTGTATGCATCCCTCGGTATTTATATTCCGCTGATCGTAGTTAACTGCATTATCCTCGGACGTGCAGAAGCGTACGCAAACAAGGTAACTCCTGATCTCGCAGTATTTGACGGTATCGGTATGGGGCTTGGATTTACCATTGCGCTGACCATCATCGGTCTTCTGAGAGAGTTTCTCGGTGCCGGAACCGCATTCGGTGCTCAGATTCTTCCGGAATCCGTTGAACCCATCGCAATCTTTGTTAAGGCTCCCGGTGCATTTCTGATCATGGCAATCATTATTGCCGTTATGAATGCGGCAAGTATTGCCACAAAAGCAAATGATAAAGTGGAAGGCTGCGACGGCTGCTGTGCATCCTGTGCAAAGTCCTGTAAAGAAGAAGGAAAGGAGGAAGCTGCTAAATGAATACATCACTGATTCTAATTATCATTACAACAGCACTCGTTAATAACGTAGTACTGAGTCAGTTCCTCGGAATCTGTTCTTTCCTGGGCGTATCAAAACAGATCAAGACATCTGCCAGTCTGGGCGGAGCCGTAATCTTTGTTATTACGATTTCTTCCGGCGTTGCAAATCTGCTTTATACGTTCCTGCTGGAACCTCTGCATCTGGAATATCTTGAAACCATCGTATTCATTCTGGTTATTGCAACACTCGTTCAGATTGTTGAGATGTTCCTGAAAAAAACGTCACCGGCAATCTATCAGGCTCTCGGTATTTTCCTGCCTCTGATCACCACAAACTGTGCAGTACTCGGTGTTGCCCTTACAAACGTTCAGAACGAATACTCCTTCGTAGAGAGCGTAGTTGCCGGTTTCGGTACAGCTGTCGGTTATACCATCGCCATCGTTCTGCTGGCCGGTATCCGTGAGCGAATTGATGAGTCGAGTATTCCGGCTCCGTTCCGCGGTGCACCTGTCGTTCTGCTGTCTGCCGCTCTCATGGCAATTGCCTTCATGGGATTCGGCACACTGTCACTGTAAAGGAGGTTACTTATGCAGTCAATACTTATTGCCACCGTTGCGGTGGGTATTATCGGCCTCCTGATGGGGTTGCTCCTGATAACGGTCGATAAAAAATTTAAAGTTCAGGTAGATGAAAAAGAAGTTGCAATTCGGGAATATCTGCCGGGCAACAACTGCGGAGCCTGCGGTTATGCAGGCTGTGATGCCATGGCATCTGCTATTGTACATGAAGAAGCACCTGTGAACGGCTGTCCCGTCGGAGGCGCTGCTGTGGCAGAAAAAATTGCCCATATCATGGGTGTGGAAGCGGATGAAGCAGAAAAGACTGTCGCATTCGTTAAATGTTCGGGAGACTGTGAACACGCAGCCGCACGATGCCATTACGTAGGCATTACAGACTGCGCTTCTGCCGTTGCCAGCGGACTCTCTCCATGGACATGTGATTATGGATGTGTCGGTTTCGGAACGTGTGCAGCAGCATGTCCATTCGATGCAATTTCAGTCATCAACGGCGTTGCCTCTGTCGACCGCAGCAAATGTAAGGCATGCGGAAAATGTGTGGCTGTCTGCCCGAAACACCTGATCGAAATCGTTCCGGACAAATCGCCGTATGCAGTACGCTGCTCCAGTCACGACCGCGGTGCTGCCGTGAAAAAAGTCTGCAGCGCAGGCTGTCTTGCTTGTAAGCTCTGTGAGAAGCAGTGCGAATCTGACGCAATTCATGTTGAGAACAGTGTAGCTCATATCGACTACGAAAAATGTATCGGATGTGGCAAATGTGCTGAAAAATGCCCTGCTAAAGTAATTGTAAAGCGTAATTAAATAACAGCATGGCTGTTGAAGAACAAGTAAGGGATTTCTGAATCCGATGTTCAACCGGATCTCAGAAATCCCTTTTTCAGCAGGCTCGCCTCCCATCAACGCTCCCATTCCCTTACTCATGAGGATCCTTACTGCTATTGCGCACCGGGCGTGGTCAGCTCTGCTGACATTTTTTCTACATAC